>NZ_JBFUHY010000005.1:0-184776 GCF_056402155.1 Pseudomonas sp. P4_C1 | reverse complement strand
GACGACTTATCGTGAATTACGGGCTTTGGGTGCGAGTAAAGAAGTCGCCCAGAAAGTGGCATGTAACACCCGTCGTTGGTGGGACAACAGTCGATGGGCCTTGAATTGGGTGCTTAATCTCGCGTGGTTTGATCGCTTGGGACTTCCACGTCTCTCCTGACCTCAATCCCTCGAACCGCCCGGTGCGGACCCGCATGCCGGGTGGTGTGGCAGGGGTACGGTCTATGAAGGCCGTCCCCTATGCCGATTCGCGTTGTTAGCCGAGTCGTTTTTATGGCGTCACCACGCATCAAGTGAACTCATCGGTTATGCAAATACGCCTTCCCGTAGTGACGCTCCATCCTTGCCTGAACCAGCTCCAATCCAATCGACATCACCCAATAAATCACCGCTGCGGTCGTCAGCATCTCGATGTACCGATAGCTCGACCGCCCATACGATTGCGCCAAAAACATCACTTCCCAAACCCCCATCACTGAGATCAGCGACGAGTCCTTGAGCATGGAGATGAACTGGTTGGTGGTCGGCGGGATGATGGTGCGCATGGCTTGGGGCAGGGTGACGCGCCAGAAAATCACGGTTTCGCGCATGCCCAGGGCCAGTGACGCTTCCCGTTGGCCGTGGGAAACGCCGAGGATGCCGGCGCGGAAGATTTCGCTCAGGTAGGCGCCGTAGTTCAGCGACAGGGCGATGATCCCGGCCGCGATGGCGCCGGGTACTACGCCCAGTTGGGGCAGGCCGAGGTAGATCAGCAGAATCTGGATCAGCAATGGTGTGCCGCGAAAGAACGAGGCGTAGAAACTGGCGATGCCGAACGCCACGGCGCTTTTCGACAGCCGCCCCAGGGCGGTGATGAAACCCAGCAGCGACGAGGCGACTATTGAACACAGGCACAGAAACAACGTCAGCGCCGCGCCTTGCAGGAAGCCGTTGGGCGCCAGGTGCACGCCGACGAGGTTGGGCAGTTTGTCGAGGATGATCGAGAACTTCAGGTCGAAGCTCAGGAAGAAACTGGCGAACAATCCGAGCATCGCCGCCCAGGTCAAGTACAGCCGTGTGCGGAAACCGAAGATCCGTTGCAGCCGTGACTCAGCCGGCGGCTGGGGAGGTTTGGGGAAAGAAGTCATTTACTGATATCAGCGCCGATCCATTTTTGCGAGAGCTTGCTCAGTGTGCCGTCCTGTTTCAGCTGAGCGAAGACGTCACGCACTTTGGCGTCCCACTGGGCGTCGCCTTTTTCAATGGCCACCGAGTTCGGCTCCGAGTACAGCGGCTCGCCGGCGAGTTTGAAGCGCTTGTCTTCGGTCAGGCGCGGTTGGGCGGTGACAAGGTTGGTGAGGATCGCGTCCAGTCGCACGCCAGCGCCCAGGCCGAGGTCCTGGAACGCCACGTTGTCAGTGTCATACGGGGCGATCTGCACGTCCTCGAACGGGTACTGCAATTGGGTGTCTTCGGCGCCTTCGATCACCAGGTTTTTGTTCAGGTAGCTTTCATAGCTGGAGGCGCTGGTGAGGCCGACTTTCTTGCCGCTCAGGTCCTTGGCGCTGTGGATGCTGTCGTCCTTGGCGTTGACCACGATCACCGCTGGCGAGGCGTAGTACTCGACCGGGAAGTCGAAGACCTCGGCGCGGGCCTTGCTCGGGGTCATGGAGCAGATGCAGATGTCGTAGCGCCCACTCCAGCGGCCGGCAGCGATCACGTCCCAGGACGGGGTTTCGAGGCGCAGTTTGACGCCCAGTTTGTCTGCCACGGCCTTGGCCACGTCGACGTCGAAGCCATCGAGCTGGTTCTGATCATTGAGGAACGAGAAGGGTGGATAGCTTTCCATCAACACGCCCACCAGTTCTTTTTTTTGCTCGACGCGATCCAGCGTGGCGCCGCCAAAGGCTTGGGTGGAGGCAGCCAGAATCGTCAGGCCCAGGGCCAGGAGTGGTTGGAATTTCACAGTCGATTCCTGATAAAAAAGAGGTTGTCATTAACCGGATGGTGCGTATTAAATAGTTATAAGAACGACTCCGATAGTGAGTTATTTTCATAAGCTTATGAGTGAAAAGCATATGGGCGCAGCAAGCACAGTGATTCTGGATGGCGGCATGGGTCGTGAGTTACAGCGCCGAGGCGCGCCGTTCCGGCAGCCTGAGTGGTCGGCGCTGGCCTTGAGCGAAGCGCCGCAAGCGGTAGAGGCGGTGCACTCGGCTTATATCGAAAGCGGTGCGAACGTGATCACCAGCAACAGTTACGCGGTGGTGCCGTTTCACATTGGCGAAGAGCGTTTTGCAGCAGAAGGGCAGGCGCTCGCGGCGTTGGCCGGTGAGCTGGCTCGGCGCGCGGTAGAGGCTTCGGGCAAAGCGGTGCGTGTGGCCGGTTCATTGCCGCCGCTGTTTGGGTCCTATCGCCCGGACCTTTTTGATGCTGGTCGGGCGACTGAATTGTTGGCGCCGCTGGTGAAGGGTCTGGCACCTCATGTCGATCTGTGGCTGGCAGAAACCCAGAGTTCGATCGTTGAAGCGCGAGCGATCCACGCCGGTCTGCCAACGGACGGCAAGCCGTTCTGGCTGTCGTTTACCCTGAAGGATGAGGACACGGACGAAGTGCCGCGCTTGCGTTCGGGCGAGCCGGTGGCTGAAGCCGCCGCCGTGGCGGCTGAGTTGGGCGTCGAAACGTTGCTGTTCAACTGCAGCCAGCCGGAAGTAATCGGTGCTGCGATTGATGCCGCGCGGGAAACCTTCGAGCGTTTAGGGGTGAAGATTCACATCGGCGCTTATGCCAATGCCTTCCCGCCGCAACCGAAAGAGGCCACGGCCAATGACGGTCTGGACCCGTTGCGTGAAGACCTTGATCCGCCGGGTTACTTGCAGTGGGCGGCGGATTGGAAAGAACGCGGCGCCAGTCATTTGGGCGGTTGCTGCGGGATCGGGCCGGAGCATATTGCGGTGCTTGCCCAGAAACTCGCCTAAAAGCATCGCGGGGCAAGCCATGCTCCTACAGGTTTGGTGGCGTCCACAGATCGTGTGTCCGGCCCATATCCCGTAGGAGCAAAGCTTGCTCCGGGCGGCGTTCCGACGATAGCGTCCGTCCAGGCGCTACCGAATCAGGTGCGGCACTCCGCCAACGTTTTCACCTGCCCCGAATCCGTCTGGTTCTTATCGGATAGCCACCGCTCAAACCCCGCCCCGATCGCTGGCCATTCCGAGTCCAGAATCGAATACCACGCCGTATCCCGGTTCTGCCCCTTCACCACCATATGCTGACGAAACACGCCCTCAAAACTGAACCCCAGCCGCTCGGCCGCGTATTTGGAGCGGGCATTGCCGTTGTTGCACTTCCACTCCAGACGGCGATAACCCAGCGCAAAGGATTCCTTGGCCAGCAAATAAATCGCCTCGGTGCTTTTCGGCGAGCGCTGCATCGGCGCGCCGAACGTGACATGGCCGATCTCGATCCGCCCTTGTGAAGGGACAATCGACATCAAACTGAGGATGCCCTGCACATCGCCGCTAGCACGGTCGATCACGCTGAAGAAATACGGGTCGCTATTGGCCGCATGATTGTTCAGCCAATCGTTGAAAACGCTGCGCTCCGGGAAAGGCCCATAAGGCAAATAATCCCAGAGTTTCGGGTCGGCACCCGGGCCTTGCAGGGCCTTCCACAAACCATCGGCGTGACGCGCCGGGTCGAGTTTTTCCAAGCGGATGTAACGCCCTTCGATCAGTTGAGCGGTGGGTGCCGGGACGCCTTTCCAGTCGGCGAGTGAAATCGACATGCTGTTCTCCTAGATGGCTTTGCGAAACTGGATGAAACCGGGGCGTTCGGCGATGCGCTCGTAGAGCTGGATCGCGGTGGCGTTGGTTTCGTGGGTCAGCCAGTGGACCTTGTTGCAGCCGTCGGCCTTGGCCGTGGTGTAGACGAATTCGATCAGTTGCCGGCCGACGCCGGTGCCGCGGGTTTCCGGGGCTACCAGCAAGTCTTGCAGGTAGCAGGAGTTTTCGATGGCCCAGTTCGAACGATGGTAGATGAAATGCACCATGCCCACCGCTTTGCCGTCGGCCCAGGCGAGTGCGGCGTGGGTTGGCTCGTTCGGATCGAGCATGCGCTGCCAGGTGCTTTGGGTGACGGCCTCCGGCAATTCGGTGTTGTAGAAATGCAAGTAGGCTTGCCACAGCGGCAACCAGGCCGCGTGATCACCGGCGGCGACCTGGCGAATGTCGATTTGACTCATGGTGATTTCCTTAGCGCATCAATTGGGCGAGGGTTTGGTCATTGATGTCGGGGCTGGCGGCCAGGCCTTCGCGCACGCCGGCGATGTCGGCGGGGCTGCGGTTTTGACTGAGCTTGCGCTTGCCTTCCAGGCGGTCGATGGGGATGGCGAAACCGACGATGGCCTTGAGCATGCCGTCGATGTAATCGGCGGGGGCATCGGCCACTGACCACGGTTGGGCGCGGCCAGCTTCATGACGGTCGGTAAGGGTGCTGACGATGTCGAGCAGCCGCCCGCCATCGCTGAAGGTTTCGGCTCGGCCATAGGCGTGTACAGCGACGTAGTTCCAGGTTGGCACGACTTTGCCGTGTTCGGCCTTGCTCGGGTAGAGGCCGGGGCTGACGTAGGCGTCGGCACCGGCAAAAATCAGCAGGGCTTCGGCGCCGTCGCGCAGGTCTTTCCACTGTGGATTGGCTTTGGCCAGATGCCCGTACAACGTACCGTTCGAGCCTTGTTCGCAATGCAGCAGCACCGGTACATGGCTGGCTTGCAGGCCGCTTTCACCGTAGGTCACCAATATGGCGAGGCGGGTGGCGAGGATCAGTTCATGCAGTTGGGACAACTCGTCGATGGCAAAAGCACGTGGTGTGTACATGGAGATATTTTCCTTGGCGAATGTCTGCATCCTAGGCAGGCTATTGGTCTGTTGTAAGAGCCATTAATGACCAATTTCATGGGTCCATTGCGATGACCAGCGAACCACTGTCCCTGACCTTCAACCCGGCGGGTATCGAACTTGATCGTCGCCAGGGGTTGAGTCGGCAGCTCTATCAGGCATTGCGGATGCGGGTACTCGACGGGCGACTGGCCAGCGGCACGCGTTTGCCGGCCAGTCGGGATCTGGCTGCCGCGCTGGCGATTTCCCGCAACAGCGTAGTGCGCGCCTACGATCAGCTTTACGCTGAAGGGTTTATCGAGGGGCGGGTAGGTGACGGGACTTACGTCGCGCAATTACCCCATGCAACCTTGCCGGCAAAAAAACTATCCACAAAAGTATCCACAGGGTTTTCAACAGGCTTACCCACAGCTTTATCCACAAATTGGCTTGATTTGCCTGTGGATTCATCCAGCAAAGTTACCCACAGGGACGCCTTGACCCGTGTTGAAAAGAATCATTTACCCATGCCGCCCAGCGGTCCGCCCAAGGCTTTTCGGGTCGGTGTTCCTGCGTTCGATCTGTTTCCGTTCGAGGTCTGGGCCAAGCTGAATGCGGCTTTCTGGCGTAAACCGGATTTGCAGCAACTGTGCTACGGCGATCCGGCCGGCGATGCACGCTTGCGCGGGATGATCGCCGCGTATTTGCGCAGTTCCCGTGGCATGCAGTGCACGGCTGAGCAAATTGTGATCACCAGTGGTGCGCAGCAGGGGATCAGCCTTTGTGCACAGCTGCTGGTGGGGCCCGGTGACGGGGTGGCGATTGAAAATCCGGGGTATCGGGCGGCCGGTCATGCGTTCGCCGTGGCAGGTGCCCGGCTGCATGGGGTGGCGGTGGATAGCGAGGGTATCGACTGCGGTGAACTGGCACAGCTGAGCGATTGCCGTCTGACCTACGTCACCCCGTCCCATCAGTACCCCACCGGGGTGGTGATGAGCCTGGCTCGCCGTCTGGAATTGCTGGCCTGGGCCGAACGCACGCAGGGCTGGATCGTCGAGGATGACTATGACGGCGAGTACCGCTACAGCGGTGCGCCGCTGGCACCTTTGGCAGCACTGGATCGGCATGGCCGGGTGCTCTACGTCGGCACGTTCGGCAAAGTGGCGTTTCCGGCATTGCGCCTGGGTTACCTGGTGTTGCCGCGTGGTCTGGTTGAGGCTTTCGCGCGGCGCCGTGCAGTGGATGTACGGCATTCGGAGGTCAGTACTCAGGCGGTAATGGCCGAGTTCATGGCGGCCGGGCATTTCCAGCGACATATCCGGCGGATGCGGCGTGCGGCGCTGAGCCGGCGTAATGCGTTGCTCAGCGACTGGCCGGCGGAGATTCCCGGTGTCGGCCCGTTACCCGTGGTCGCCGCCGGATTGCACATGACCGTGCCGGTCGACAGTGTGGCGCGTGAACGTGAACTGATCGAGTTGGCACAAAGTGTCGATGTCGAGATCAACGGCTTGAGCAGTTATTGGTTGCCCGATTCCGCGACGCCGATGGATCAGCGCGCGGGACTGGTACTGGGCTTTGCCGCCGTGCCCGAAAAGGCGATCGAATCAGCATTGGAGCGATTGCGCAGGGTGTGGAAGGTGCTCTGAGGAGGGCGGCCTGCTCGGTCCGCCTACGAGCATGCACCATGAGCGGTAAATAAATATCGCGGGCAAAAAAAGACCTGCGCGAGCGCAGGTCCTGGTGACGGCGGGAACGAGACAGTTATCAGGTGCCGGACTTGATCTTGGTCCAGGCCCGGGTGCGCGCCCGTTCGGCATCGCGGGGCAACGGTTGCAGGGTGTAGAGCGTGCTCATCGCCGTGTCGGTCGGGTACAGGTTCGGGTTGTTGCGGATCACCGGGTCGACCATTTCCGTGGCGTCCTTGTTCGGGTTCGGGTAGCCGACGAAGTCACTGACCGGTGCAATCACTTGAGGCTGCAGCAGGTAGTTGATGAAGGTGTAGGCGTCTTCGGGGTTTTTCGCCCCCTTCGGAATCGCCAGCATGTCGAACCAGATCGGCGCGCCTTCCTTCGGCAAACGCATGTCGACGACCACACCGTTCCTGGCTTCCTTGGCGCGGTTGGCGGCTTGCGAGAAGCTGCCGGAATAACCGACTGCGACGCAGATGTCACCGTTGGCAATGTCGGCCATGTACTTGGACGAGTGGAAGTAGGTGATGTACGGACGGATCTTCATCAGCAGCGCTTCAGCCTTGTCGTAGTCCGCAGGCTTTTTGCTGTTGGGGTCCAGGCCGAGGTGTTGCAGGGCCAGCGGCAGGATCTCCGACGGCGAGTCGAGCAGGGCGACGCCGCACTGCTTGAGCTTGCTGATGTTCTCTTCCTTGAAGATCAGGTCCCAGCTGTCCAACGGCGCGTCGACACCCAGCGCTGCTTTGACTTTATCCGGGTTGAAGCCGATCAGGATGGTGCCGTACATGTAAGGCACGGCGAACTTGTTGCTCGGGTCGTTGGCTTCGATCAGCTTCATCAGCTTGGGGTCGAGGTGGTTCCAGTTCGGCAACTTGCTGCGATCCAGCGGCTGGAACACGCCGGCTTCGATCTGCTTGGCGAGAAACACATTGGACGGCACCACCACATCGTAGCCGGAATTGCCTGTCAGCAGCTTGGCTTCCAGCGCTTCGTTGGTGTCGAAAATGTCGTAGACCAGTTTGGACTGGGTGTTCTGGGCTTTGAAGTCTTCCAGGGCCTTGGGGGTGATGTAGTCGAACCAGTTGTAAACGCGCAACGTGCGCTCCTCAGCGTGCACGGCACCGCCAAGCAACGTGGCGCAAAGCGCGGGAGCGATAAAGCGCTTGAGTCTGTTCATTGTTTTTTTCCTCACTGAGCGCTTTCAAAACCTTCGAGAACGTTCACGGCGTTGATGCCGATTTCCTCTACGGCATAGCCGCCTTCCATGACAAACAGCGTGGGTTTGCCGAGCGTCGCGATGCGCTTGCCCATGGCCAGGTAGTCCGGGCTGTCGAGCTTGAATTGCGAGATCGGGTCGTCCTTGAAGGTATCGACGCCCAGGGACACGACGATGATGTCGGCGCCGTAGTTTTCGATCTCCTTGCAGGCCTGTTCCAGTGCCGCACTCCAGGTGTCCCAGCCGCTGCCGGCGGGCAATGGGTAGTTGAAGTTGAAACCTTCACCGGCGCCTTCGCCACGTTCATCTTCATAGCCAAGGAAGAATGGGAATTCGGCTTCCGGATGACCGTGGATCGAAGTGAACAGCACGTCGCTGCGTTCGTAGAAAATCGACTGGGTACCGTTGCCGTGGTGGTAATCGACGTCGAGGATTGCGACCTTCTTGTGGCCCTGATCGAGGAAGGCCTGGGCGGCGATGGCGGCGTTGTTGAGGTAGCAATAACCACCCATCAAGTCGCCGGCGGCGTGGTGTCCCGGCGGACGACACAGGGCGAAAGCAGAACGGGCGCCGCGCTGGATTTCCGCTTGGGCGGTGAGCGCGACTTGCGCTGCGCTGTACGCCGCTTGCCAGGTGCCGGCGGTGATCGGGGCGCCGCCATCAAAGCTGTAATAGCCGAGCTGGCCGTGCAGGCTGGTCGGTTTGACGTGGCGTAACGTGCGGGCTGGCCAGGTGTAGGGCAGCAGGTCACCGTCGGTGTTGAATTCGGTCCAGCGTGCCCAGGCGCCCTTGAAGAAATCGAGGTAGTCGCGGCTGTGGATGCGCGCGATGGGCTCCAGACCGAAATCCTTCGGTGCTTCTACAGGGCCCAGGCTCTGGTTTTTCACCCGTTGCAGCACGTGGTCGGCACGGGAAGGCATCTCGAAGCAGGGCTTGAGTTGTCCATCGATAAGTTCACAACGGCCGTGGTGCAGGTGGTGATCGTCCGAGTAGATCGTCAGCATTTCTTGTTCTCCGCAGGCTGATTCGGTTGAACACAGTCTTGCGGTGCAGACGGTTTAGGAGAACGGCAGGAAAGGCCAAAAGGGGATCGATATGGCCAAAACATTTGACCGAAATTCGCCCCTTGATAATGCGGAGCTCTCGCGGCCGCCATCGCGAGCAAGCTCGCTCCCACAGGTGAGCCTCAGTGCCCGCGATTTTTGTGTAAAACGCATAACCCTTGTGGGAGCGAGCTTGCTCGCGATGGCGGCAGATCGGCCACTACAGCCATCAGGGCCGAAACTGACTGGGTGCCACACCACTCCAGCGCACAAACGCATGGCGAAAACTCGCGGTCTCGCTGAAACCCAGGGCTTCGGCGATTTGATAGATCGGCAGCTGATCCTCGCAAAGCATTTGCTTGGCCTGCTCGAAGCGCAGTTCGTCGAGCAGTTCCTGATAGCTGCAACCCATGTCCTTGAGATGCCGGCGTAAGGTCCGCGCCGAACAGTTCATTTGCTCGGCCAACCCCTCCAGCCCCGGCGCCGCATTCAATTGCGCGCTGAGCAATTGGCGGATCCGCCCCAGCCAGGCCTGGCGCCCGGTGAACTCGATGTTCTGTTTGCGGCAGCGTTCGGCCATGGCCTGGTGGGTGATGATATCGGCCAGCGGCAGAGGCTGGTCGAGCCAGCGCTTGTCGAAGGCGAAGGCGTTGTTCCGCGCGCCGAAGTGCACTGGGCAGTTGAAGTGTTCGGCGTAGGTCACTTCGTAATCGGGCGCGGCGTGTTCAAAGCGGGCGCCGAGCAAGGGCAGGGGATGGCCGAGCAGGTCGTCGCAGGTGACTTTCAGCGACACCAGGCAGAACTCGGCGTTGAACACCGCCATGGCCGGGCTCTCGCGGTAATCAGCGGCGGCGAACCAGATGCGCTCGCCATCGTTTTCAAGGCTCAACTCGAAAAGTGTTCCCAGCAGCGCCGGATAACGCATTGCCAGACGCAAAGCGTCACCGAAGGTGGCACTGGTGAGCAGGGCGTAACCGAGCATGCCGTAGCAGGAAACGTGCATCCGCCGGCCCAGTTCCAGGCCGATGTCACGTTTGAGGGCAACGGCGTTGGCACAGACCTGCATTTCCTGATTGGTGGTGATGCACGTGTCGGCACGGTTCAGATCCGCCGCACTGATGCCGCTTCCGGCCAGCAGCGCTTCGCTGGACAAGCCTTGTGCCTTGAAGGCATCGAGTACCAGGGAGACCGCGTTGAGCGTGGTGAGGTGGGAGTGGAGCATGAGGACTTCCAGCCTTGGGATGCTGGAATGCGGAGCAAGTTGTGTGCCGATGACCCTGTGGGAGCGGGCTTGCTCGCGAAAGCGGTCTGTCTGTCACATCAATATTGGATGTGCCGTCGTCTTCGCGAGCAAGCTCGCTCCCACAGGGTTATGTGTTGATTCAGCTCAATTCGCCGCAAAGGTCGAGTTCGACAAGCCGACGGACTTCGTCCGTTTCAAGCCCCGCACCCAACAGCCCATGCAACTTGCCGAACGCCGCCTCACGGGTCATGCCGCCACCGGACAACACCCCAACGCCACGCAGGCGACTGCCCGCCTCATACACGTCCAGCTCGACACCGCCTTCATGGCACTGCGTCACCGCGACCACGACTACGCCGTTGTCCCGCGCGCGCCCAAGGCTGGCGAGAAACCCGGGGTTGTCGCTCGGGCCGGTGCCGCTGCCGTAGCACTCCAGCACCAGGCCTTGAATGCCACTGTCGAGCAAACCATCCAGCACCTCGGCGCTGATGCCGGGGAAGAGCGGCAGCACGGCGACGTTCGCCAATTGTTTGGGCTGATTGTAATTCAACTGTGTTGGGAGCGAAGGCACCTTCACGCCACCGCCCTGACGCTCCAGTCGTTTGAACGGATGTCGGCCAAAACTGCGTACCTTCGCGCAGCGGGTCGGGTCCAGCAGTTCGCCATGGAAGTACAGATGTACGTCCGGCGCGATGCCTTGGCCCAAAGCGACCAATGCGCCGCTGAGGTTTTCCCAGGCATCGCTGTCGGTGACGCCGGCTGGCAGCATCGAGCCGGTGAAGCACACGCGGGCGTGCAGGCCGAGCAACTGGAAACTCATGGCGGCGGCACTGTAGGCCAGGGTGTCGGTGCCATGCAGGATCAGCACGCTGTCGCAGCCCTGAACATCCACCGCGTCGACCACCGCTTCGCGCAGTTGTTGCCAATACGCCGGGGTCATGTTGGCGCTGTCGATCAGCGGCGACATTTCGCGAAAGCGCCATTGCGGCACCACCAGTTCAGGCTGGCTGTGCAGATAGTCGCGCATCCGCGCTTCGAAACCGGACGCTGGAGCCAGGCCGTTTGCGCTAGCCTGCATGCCGATGGTGCCACCGGTATAGAGCACCATGACGTGCTGGGCGGCAGGGTAGGTCGAGGAATTCATGAAGATTCTCCGAAAGGAAGAGTTCCTGTGGGAGCAAGCTCACTCCCACAGTTTTTCGCACTTTAACTGACAGGCGCAGGGGATGCGCCTGTCGTTTACCGATCAGCGTTGCGCTGCAGGCACACCTTGCGACTCAACTTCAGTCTTGCCGACAGCGGCTGGCGGATTGGCCGGCCAGGCGTTGCGGTCCAGGTCCAGGTCCGGGAACTTGGCCGAGTCGAACACTGGCGTCTTGATGCCAGCGGCGCGCTGGTCATCGTAGTCACGCAGGATGCGCATGCCGACCTTGAACAGCAGGAACAGCGCGATCAGGTTGACGAATGCGAGCATGGTCATGGTGATGTCGGCGAAGGCAAATACGGTGCCGAGGTTTTCGATGGCGCCCCAGAAAATCAACACCAGTACCAGCGCGCGATAGCCCATCAGCGCCTTGCGGTTTTCACCGATCAAAAAGCGCAGGTTGCTCTCGCCCAGGTAGTAGTTGTAGAGGATCGAGGTGAACACGAACAACGCCAGGGCCACGGAGATGAACATCCGGCCCCAGTCACCGACCACGGCGGCCAGGGAGTTCTGGGTCAGGGCAATGCCGTCGCCTTCGAAGCCCGGGGTGTAGAAGCCGGAGAGCAGGATCAGCAGCGCGGTGCAGGTGCAGATCACGAAGGTATCGAGGAACACACTGAACGCCTGCACCACACCTTGTGCCACCGGGTGCTCGACCGCCGCAACCGCCGCCACGTTCGGCGCACTGCCCAGGCCTGCTTCGTTGGCGAATACGCCACGCTTCACGCCCATGACGATGGCGCTGCCGATCAGGCCGCCGAAGGCCTGGTCCAGACCGAAGGCGCTCTTGACGATGGTCATCAGCATGCCCGGCACATGGTCGAACTGCAGCACGATCACGTAGAGGGTCACGCCGATGTACACCAGGGTTTTCACCGGCACCAACAGGTCGGCGACCTTGGCGATGCGCTTGATCCCGCCGATGAACACCAGGCCCAGCAGCACGGCCAGGCCGATGCCGGTGTAAGTGGTGTCGAGGCCGAACGCGTTGTTCAGCGAGTGCGTCACGGCGTGGGCTTGCAGGCCGTTGAAGGCGAACCCGAAAGTCACCAGCAAAAGGAACGCCATCAGCATGCCCAACCAGCGTTTTTGCAGGCCGTGCTGGATGTAATAGGACGGGCCGCCACGGAACTGGCCGTCGGAATCGCAGCGCTTGTAGAGCTGGCCGAGGGAGCATTCGAAGAAGCTGCTGGACATGCCGACCAGCGCGGTCACCCACATCCAGAACACGGCACCGGGGCCACCGAGGGTCACGGCAATGCCGACCCCGGCGATGTTGCCCGCACCGACGCGGCCGGCGAGGCTGAGCATCAGGGCCTGGAACGAACTGAGTTGCCCGGCGCTGCTTTTGAGGCTGTCGCGGAACACCGCGAACATGTGGAAGAAATGACGCAGTTGAACGAAACGCGAGCGGATCGTGAAGTAGCTACCGAGCCCGACAATGAGCACGATCAGTACTTTCCCTGAGAGGAAGTCGTTAATGACTTCGAGCATGGATTATTCCTCGCTGTTTTTTGTGTAGGCGGATGCTGGCCGGATAGACATATCGAGTTACACCCGCTGGCACACGGCACAACAGGCGGGTCAACGTTCGTCCCGGTTTCATATCGCGGGTTTGTTATTAGTTCGGGTTTCGCATGGGTTGAGGCCTCGCTACCGACGACCGCTCACACGAAGAGGGGCGGCACTATACCGATGCTTTCCTGTGGGAGCGAGCTTGCTCGCGATTGCGATAGTTCCTTCAACATTTGTGTCGACTGACCGGACGCCATCGCGAGCAAGCTCGCTCCCACAGGTTTTGCTTTTGCTGCGGTTAAAAAAAAGGGCCTGGAGATTGATCTCCAGGCCCTCAAAAGGTGAGAGGTGTCTAGTCCCTCGACCTGGTGAGCGGTGCTAAAAATAACGCGTCGGGTTATGCCTTCAGAGGCACCAGACGCGGAGCAATCATGTTTTCCGGGCGCAGGATATCGGCGAGCATGGCTTCGTCGAGCAGACCTTCTTCGCGCACCAGTTCCAGCACGCCGCGGCCGCTTTCAAGGGCGAGGCCGGCGATGCGGGTGGCATTTTTGTAGCCGATGTAAGGGTTCAGCGCGGTGACCAGACCGATCGAGTGCTCGACCAGTTCACGGCAGCGTGCTTCGTTGGCGGTGATGCCGACGATGCAGTGCTCGCGCAGCATGTCCATGGCGCGTTGCAGCAGGCGGATCGAGTCGAAGATCTTGAAGGCGATCAGCGGCTCCATCACGTTCAGTTGCAGCTGGCCGCCTTCAGCCGCGATGGTCAGGGCCAAGTCGTTACCGATGATCTGGAACGCCACCTGGTTGACCGCTTCCGGAATAACCGGGTTGACCTTGCCTGGCATGATCGAACTGCCTGGCTGACGTGCCGGCAGGTTGATCTCGTTGATGCCGGTACGTGGGCCGCTGGACAGCAGGCGCAGGTCGTTGCAAATCTTCGACAGCTTGACCGCGGTACGCTTGAGCATGCCGGAGAACAGCACGAAGGCGCCCATGTCGGAGGTAGCTTCGATCAGGTCGGCGGCCGGAACCAGCGGTTGACCGCTGATCACTGCCAGGCGCTGAACGGCCAGGAGCTGGTAACGCGGGTCGGCGTTGATGCCGGTGCCGATCGCGGTGCCACCCAGGTTCACTTCAGTCAGCAGTTCCGGGGCCAGCGTCTTCAGACGGGCCAGGTCTTCACCCATGGTGGTGGCGAAAGCGCGGAATTCCTGACCCAGGGTCATCGGCACGGCGTCTTGCAGTTGGGTACGACCCATCTTCAGGACGTGGTTGAATTCTTCACCCTTGGCCGCGAACGCCTGAATCAGGCTGTCGAGACTGGCGAGCAGGGCATCGTGACCCAGCAAAAGACCCAGACGGATCGCCGTCGGGTACGCGTCGTTGGTCGACTGCGCCATGTTCACGTCGTCGTTCGGGTGCAGGTACTGGTATTCGCCTTTCTGGTGACCCATGGCCTCCAGCGCGATGTTGGCGATGACTTCGTTGGCATTCATGTTGGTCGAAGTGCCAGCGCCGCCTTGAATCATGTCCACCACGAATTCTTCGTGGAAGTCGCCGCGGATCAGACGTGCACAGGCTTCGCTGATGGCAGCGTGCTTGGCTTCGCTCAGGTGACCCAGCTCACGGTTGGCGTCAGCAGCGGCCTGTTTGACCATGGCCAGGCCGACAACCAGTTTCGGGTAGTGCGAAATCGGAACGCCCGAGAGGCGGAAGTTATTCACCGCTCGCAGGGTCTGAATACCGTAATACGCTTGAGCGGGTACTTCGAGAGCGCCAAGCAGGTCATTTTCTGTGCGGAATGATGCAGCGGAGGACATGATAGAAATCATCTCAATATGGACCCGGTCTGTGCCGGAACGCTGTGAATGCTAGGCCTGTACAAAATTTTGGGCCAATGCTGTTAAACACTAGGCTATGCATATTCGGCATAATGCCCGTGTGACGCCGGCTTGACGGCGAACGTGTGACCTAAATTGGTGCGTGTCCGGGAGGACGTGATGAATCTGGAAAGCAAATGGCTGGAGGACTTCAGTGCCCTGGCCGCCACCCGCAGTTTCTCCCAGGCCGCCGAGCGGCGTTTCGTGACGCAGCCGGCGTTCAGCCGGCGAATCCGCAGCCTGGAGGCGGCGCTGGGGCTGACCCTGGTCAACCGTTCGCGCACGCCGGTGGAGCTGACGGCGGCAGGGCAATTGTTTCTGGTCACCGCGCGAACCGTGGTCGAACAGCTCGGCGAAGTGCTGCGCCATCTGCATCACCTGGAAGGCGGGCAGGGCGAAGTGATGCAGGTCGCTGCCGCGCACTCTCTGGCACTTGGTTTCTTTCCGCGCTGGATCGCGCAGTTGCGCAACGAAGGCCTGAACATCGCCACGCGGCTGGTGGCGACCAACGTGGGCGATGCGGTGCATGCGTTACGCGAAGGCGGTTGCGATCTGATGCTGGCGTTCTACGATCCGGACGCCGCGATGCAGATGGACCCGGAAATCTTCCCCTCGCTGCACCTTGGCCACACCGAGATGCTGCCGGTGTGTGCCGCCGACGCCGACGGCAAACCCCTGTTCGACCTGGAAGGCGAAGGCAGTGTGCCGTTGCTGGCGTACAGCGCCGGTGCGTTTCTCGGCAGGTCGGTGAACATGCTGTTGCGTCAACGGGCGCTGCGTTTCACCACGATCTACGAAACCGCCATGGCTGACAGCCTGAAAAGCATGGCCCTGGAAGGCCTGGGCATCGCCTGGGTGCCGCAACTGAGCGTGCGCGCCGAACTGGCGCGCGGTGAGTTGGTGGTCTGCGGCGGGCCGCAGTGGCATGTGCCGTTGGAGATTCGCCTTTACCGCTGTGCGCTTGTGCGCAAGGCCAATGTGCGGTTGTTGTGGCGCAAGTTGGAAGGTGGTGCAGCGAGCCCGGCTTCGTGAGAATGATTATGGCGACTTTCGCAAGGTAGCTTGAACTTATGGAAAGCGATTGAGATATTCGCGAATATTTTCCCTGTTCTTGTCGCTGAAGCGGTAAACGTTTCCACGTACATGAGAAAACTCATCGGCGAGCATGATTGTGTCGTGCCACCAGCCGTCATAGATCACTTCACTGTCTTCGTGGGTCGCGCCAAGCATATGACCTATTTCATGTGCGGGAATACGATAAGAGGTGATCGATGCAATTGCGCAATGACCTTTGAAAAAGGCATATCCGCCTATGCCCCCCAAGAGTCCGCCCAACTTTTCGTGGATATTCTCTCGGGTCAACAAGAGGATTTTGGTTAAATTCACGTCATGACGATCGCTTGCCAAAATTCCTGCATACCAATTTTTAATCAAGTCTTTCCAGCCATTCAGTGCAGCTACAGCATCCTCATTTTTGTAGTCGTATACTGACATTTCAGGGATGTCGCTCTGACGATGCATATCGATCTGGACGGTGCGTCCCGAGATATATTCAAGTTCGGTTTTAAGCCAGGCAAAATAGTCTGAATATAAACTGTTTTTTTGATGATGTTGAAGGTCGTTGTGGAGGATGATGATGAGGCTGATAGGTTTTTTCATGTTTTTGAACTTCCTGTTCAGTTAGGGGTTTCCTGAGATTTGATAGTTGACGGTGATCGGCACTTCCGGCAAGTTTAAGTTTATTTAAAATTGTTTTAAGTGTACTGAGGTGGTCGCTTCTGCTGCGACTTTTATTAAAGTAAGAAAATGAATAGTTCACGTCATACCTCGGTTTAGCCGGCTGACTCGATAGTCAAGAAATGGGCATTTTCAGACCGCATGACAGATGGTCGCACCGGGGGCTGTTTATCTGCCTCATTACGGTATACTGCGCGGCCTTCGGCCGGTTACGACTGGCCATAATTCGTACAATCAAGCCACGCATTCTGCGTGGCTTGTTGTTTTTTGATGCGCCTGCGGGCGCCCAGAGAGAAGAGGCACGACGATGAGTGCACTGGTTGGCGTGATCATGGGCTCCAAGTCCGATTGGTCCACCCTTAGCCACACCGCCGATATGCTGGAAAAGCTCGGCATCCCCTACGAGGTGAAAGTGGTTTCTGCCCACCGCACCCCGGACCTGCTGTTCCAGTACGCTGAAGAAGCCGAGGCGCGGGGCATCGAGGTGATCATCGCCGGTGCCGGTGGCGCGGCCCACTTGCCAGGCATGTGTGCGGCCAAGACCCATTTGCCGGTGCTGGGCGTACCCGTGCAGTCCGCTATGCTTTCGGGCGTTGATTCGCTGCTCTCCATTGTGCAGATGCCAGCAGGCATTCCGGTTGCCACTCTGGCCATCGGCAAGGCGGGCGCGATCAACGCAGCGCTGTTGTCGGCGAGTATCCTGGGCGCCAAGCACCCGCAGTTCCACGCGGTGCTGAAAACCTTCCGTGCTGAGCAGACAGACAGCGTCCTGGACAATCCAGACCCACGCATCGCCTGAGGTTGTTGACGATGAAGATCGGTGTAATCGGTGGCGGCCAGTTGGGTCGCATGTTGGCACTGGCGGGCACTCCGCTGGGCATGAACTTCGCTTTCCTGGACCCGGCGCCGGATGCTTGCGCAGCCGCGTTGGGCGAACACCTGCGAGCCGATTACGGCGATCAGGATCACCTGCGTCAGCTGGCCGATGAAGTCGATCTGGTGACCTTCGAGTTCGAAAGCGTTCCGGCCGAGACCGTGGCTTTCCTCTCGCAATTCGTCCCGGTCTACCCGAGCGCCGAAGCCCTGCGCATCGCCCGCGATCGCTGGTTCGAGAAGAGCATGTTCAAGGATCTGGGGATTCCTACCCCGGCGTTCGCCGACATCCAGTCCCAGGCCGACCTGGACGCCGCCGTGGCTTCCATCGGTCTGCCGGCGGTGCTGAAAACCCGTACTTTGGGTTACGACGGCAAGGGCCAGAAAGTCCTGCGCACGCCAGAAGATGTGGTGGGTACCTTTGCCGAACTGGGCAGCGTTGCCTGCCTGCTGGAAGGCTTCGTGCCGTTCACCGGTGAAGTCTCGCTGATCGCCGTGCGTGCCCGCGACGGTGAAACCCGCTTCTATCCGCTGGTACACAACACCCACGAAAGCGGCATCCTCAAGCTGTCCGTGGCCAGCACCGATCACCCGTTGCAAGCCCTGGCCGAAGACTACTCCAGCCGTGTGCTCAATCAGCTGGATTACGTCGGCGTGATGGCGTTCGAGTTCTTCGAAGTCGACGGTGGCCTCAAGGCCAACGAAATCGCCCCGCGCGTGCACAACTCCGGGCACTGGACTACCGAGGGCGCTGAGTGCAGCCAGTTCGAAAACCACCTGCGGGCCGTCGCCGGTCTGCCGTTGGGTTCGACGGCCAAGGTCGGCGAAAGCGCGATGCTCAACTTCATCGGCAAAGTGCCGGACACCGAGAAGGTCGTGGCCATCGCCGATTGCCATCTGCATCACTATGGCAAGGCCTTCAAAGTCGGCCGTAAGGTCGGTCACGCCAACCTGCGTTGTGCGGATCGCGAAACGCTGACCGCGCAGATCCTCAAGGTCGAAGCGCTGATCGCCGAATAGTTTCATGTGGCAGCGGCGGAACCATTCAGGGGCCGCCGTTCTCTCATGGCAGGATGCCAAAGTCTGACTAGGCTTTGGCTAGGTGTCCTGTCTCACCAATACTGTTCCTTTTTGACGGGGTCTGTTGCCGTCATGCTGCGTTGCCGCTCCTCGCCATAGCCAGCTATGACTCGTCGCGGCGCCTTGCCTGACAACAACAGTCACTCGCCAAAAGAGGAACATTATTGGTGAGACCGGACACAGCCACTTCATTCAGAGGGAAATGCCATGGGAATTATCGGAACCATCTTTATCGGCTTGATTGTCGGCCTGCTGGCACGGTTCCTGAAACCGGGCGATGACAGCATGGGCTGGATCATGACCATCCTGCTCGGTATCGGCGGTTCGCTGGCGGCCACTTACGGCGGTCAGGCCCTGGGCATCTATCAGGCTGGCCAAGGCGCAGGTTTCATCGGTGCGTTGGTTGGCGCGGTCATCCTGCTGGTGATTTACGGCCTGGTCAAAAAGAACTGAGCCAATCGACAAAGTCCTCTCGGCGGCACAAGCCGGGAGGGCTAGAATGCTCGGCGTTTCCTGTTCTTCCCTTTGCCGAGCACCTTCATGCGCCGTCTTTTGTTGACTCTTGTTTTACTGGGTTCGGGCCTTGCCCATGCCGGCGAACTGCCGGAAACCGACTGGCTTGAATTGATGCCAAAGTCGGACCAGAAGGCCCTCGAGGCCATGCCTGAAATCGACCACAACTCCCCTGAAGCCAATGGCACTTTCACCGACAAGGGCGGAATGAAGCAGGCCAAAGGCTTGCCGGCGGTGATGTACTCGACCAAAACCGTAGCGTCGATGAACGACAAGAACATCCGCATCGGTGGTTATCCGGTGCCGCTGGAGTCCGACGCCAAGGGCCGCAGTACATTGTTCTTCCTGGTGCCGTACCCGGGCGCGTGCATCCATGTGCCGCCGCCGCCGCCCAACCAACTGGTGCTGGTGCGTTATCCAAAGGGCTTGAAGCTGAACGATATCTACACGCCGCTGTGGGTCACCGGCACGCTGAAAGTCGAGAAGGTCAGCAATGACCTGGCCGATGCGGCGTATGCGCTGGATGCGCAGACGGTCAGGGTAGTGAAAGAGTCGGATCTGTAACGCGCCGCCAGAAGGCCTGGCACAAGAAACTGTGGGAGCGAGCTTGCTCGCGATGAGGCGATAACATTCAACATTTATGTTGCCTGTTACACCGCCATCGCGAGCAAGCTCGCTCCCACATTTGTTTTGTGGTGTTGCTTAGAGCGGCTTGCTACCGACGCTCACGCCCAGCGTATGGCTCGCCCCTGGTGCCAGGTTCACCACATCGCTCATCACGTTCGCCGTCTCGATGCACAGCATGCGCTGCCAACCGTCGTCGGCCATGTCGCTGAACGCGGCGGCGCGGTCGATCCACGGGTTCCAGATCACCGCCGTACGCGAGCCGGTGCTGGTCAGTACGATGCGTCGCTCCCAGGCCGGATCGACGATGTTCAGCTGTGGCGGGACGTCGAGATAGATGCGGTCAGTTTCGCCGGAAAAGCGCAGATCACCGGATTGTTGCTTGGTTTTCCAGTCTTCCAGCGTTTCGATGTAGCTCAAGTCATTCAAGCCTTCGACATGCACGTCGCGCACATCACTGACGGCAAAGTAACTGTGCAGCGCCTGGCTGATGCTGACGGTTTCGGCGCCCCGGTTGTGGCTGGTCAGCTGGATGTGCAATTGCTCGTCGAGGTGAATATTCAGCGTCAAATCCACCTGGTGCGGCCAGCCGGGAAAGCCGCCTTCGGGGTAGGGCAGAAGGAATTCGACCTTCAGGCTTTCGCCTTCGGCTTTGATGCCGCCCAGCTCCCAATCCATCGCTCGCACTAAGCCGTGAGCCGACGGCGCTTCATTGCTGACGCGCATCGCCTGCACGCTTTGCGGGTTGCGCGCAAAGTTGCCGAACCACGGCCAGCACACCGGCACGCCGGCACGGATGCTTTTGCCTGTCTTGAACACGGCTTCGTCGTTGAGCCAGATCAGCGGCGGCTGGCCGGCCAATTGATAGCTGAGGATGTGCGCGCCTTGCTGGGCCACCAGTAATTCGGCTTGACCGTGGCGGATGCGCCAGCAGTTCAGTTCATCCAGTTTTACAGCTTCAACATTGGGCGTGCTCATGGGACAGCTCTCGATCAGTAACGTGGACGACTATCGACCGCAAAACGGCTACCAGGTTTAGAAGCTCTTTCAGCGAGCCCGAGGCGGAACCGAACGGGTGCGACCGCTGCCGTCGATGGCAACGAATACAAACACCGCTTCGGTAACTTTACGCCACTCGCTGGACAGTGGATCGTCGCTCCAGACCTCGACCATCATCTTGATCGAGCTGCGGCCGATTTCCAGGGCCTGGGTATAAAAGGAGAGCTGCGCGCCCACCGCCACCGGAACCAGAAAGGCCATGCGGTCGATCGCGACGGTGGCAACGCGTCCGCCAGCGACTTTGCTGGCCATAGCGGTGCCCGCCAAATCCATCTGCGCCACCAGCCAGCCGCCGAAAATATCGCCGAAGCCGTTGGTTTCGCGAGGAAGCGCGGTGATTTGCAGGGCCAGGTCGCCTTGCGGGATCGGATCTTCTTGTTCGAGCTCTATCATTCCGGGGGTGCCTCTGACCCGTGACTCTTCGTTGGTATTGCTGGTGGTAGCCGTCTTCGGGAAAAACGATTCAGCACCGAACATACTACGTTCGTCACGTTTTCCATAAGGCGCCTAAAGGGAAACTCTGCGAAATCGCCTATGAACCCTGACAGGCGTTTTCGCACAGCAACCCCTCAAAAACCGGAGCAGGCTTTGAGTATATCGGTCGGTAGACTCCGCGACGACCGTCCGGTTCTCATTTTGACCGTCAAAAACGCACCTCTATGTGCTTTTTCGAACAATTTGCTATCGTGCCGGACCTGCTCAAACCTCAGCCAGCGTTGTTGAGGTTGCAGATCCGACTATAAGAGAAGCCCTTGCCATGACCACAGCGCCCTCGAGCATCGCGCAGCCAGACCAACCCGCACGTCCGCTGACCCGCAACGACTACAAGACTCTATCGTTGTCTGCTTTGGGCGGCGCGCTGGAGTTCTACGATTTCATCATCTTCGTGTTCTTCGCCACGGTGGTGGGCAAGCTGTTCTTCCCGGCGGACATGCCCGAGTGGCTACGTCTGATGCAGACCTTCGGCATCTTCGCCGCCGGCTACCTGGCACGGCCACTGGGTGGCATCGTGATGGCGCACTTCGGCGACCTGCTGGGCCGAAAGAAAATGTTCACCCTGAGCATTTTCATGATGGCGGTGCCGACCTTGATCATGGGTCTGCTGCCGACTTATGCACAGATCGGCATGTGGGCACCGATCCTGCTGCTGCTGATGCGGGTGATCCAGGGCGCGGCCATTGGCGGTGAAGTGCCGGGGGCGTGGGTCTTTGTTTCCGAACACGTTCCGCAGCGGCATGTCGGCTACGCCTGCGGCACCCTGACCAGCGGCCTGACGGCGGGTATCCTGCTCGGCTCGCTGGTCGCCACGGCGATCAACAGCATCTACACCGCGGTGGAAGTAGCGGATTACGCCTGGCGCATTCCGTTCCTGCTGGGTGGCGTGTTTGGTTTGTTCTCTGTGTACCTGCGTCGCTGGTTGCACGAAACCCCGGTGTTCGCCGAGCTGCAACTGCGTAAGGCCCTGGCCGAAGAGGTGCCGCTGCGGGCGGTGCTGCGTGACCATCGTGGTGCGATTGCCATTTCGATGTTGCTGACCTGGCTGCTGTCGGCCGCCATCGTGGTGCTGATCCTGATGACCCCGACCGTGTTGCAGATGGTCTATCACGTCTCGCCAACCACGTCCCTGCAGGCGAACAGCGTGGCGATCGTATTCCTGAGCTTTGGCTGCATCATTGCCGGCGCACTGGCCGATCGCTTCGGTGCGGGACGAGTCTTCGTGATCGGCTGTACAGCGTTGCTGGCCAGTTCCTGGACCTTCTACCACAGCCTGGCAGACCATCCCGACTGGCTGTTCCCGATGTACGCCCTGACCGGTCTGCTGGTCGGCACCATCGGCGCGGTGCCGTACGTGATGGTCAAGGCGTTCCCGCCCGTGGTGCGTTTCAGCGGCCTGTCGTTCTCGTACAACGTCGCCTATGCGATTTTCGGTGGTCTGACGCCGATGATCGTCAGCCTGTTGCTCAAGGAGAGTGCGATGGGGCCTGCTTATTATGTGGCGGTGCTGTGTGGGGTGGGGATTCTGGTAGGTGCATATCTCTGGAAGAAGGGCCGCTGACAGCGAACGATCACAGCACTCCTCACATCTATAGTTACAACTGAAAGGGCAGCCTTCCGAGCGGAGTGCTGGCCTTTCATCCAATTGTCATATTTCAGCCATAGAGTGTTCACACGGCCTGCTGATACTTGGCCCCGAATAACACACCCTATCTGCTAGGAGTAAGGCATGAAACTGAAGCGTTTGATGGCGGCAATGACTTTTGTCGCTGCTGGCGTTGCGACTGCCAACGCGGTTGCCGCTGTTGACCCTGCTATCCCGAGCTACACCAAGACCACTGGTGTGTCGGGCAACCTGTCCAGCGTTGGTTCCGACACTCTGGCCAACCTCATGACCCTCTGGGCCGAGAACTACAAAAAAGAATACCCGAACGTAAACATCCAGATTCAGGCCGCTGGCTCCGCCACTGCACCACCTGCGCTGACTGAAGGCACCTCCAACCTGGGCCCGATGAGCCGCAAGATGAAGGACACCGAACTGGCTGCCTTCGAGCAGAAGTACGGCTACAAGCCAACCGCTATCCCGGTTGCCGTGGACGCCCTGGCTGTATTCGTACACAAGGACAACCCGATCCAGCACCTGACCATGGAGCAGGTCGACGCGATCTTCTCGTCGACTCGTCTGTGCGGCGCTAAAACCGAAGTCAAAACCTGGGGCGACCTGGGCGTGACCGGCGACCTGGCCAACAAGCCGGTTCAACTGTTCGGTCGTAACTCGGTATCCGGCACTTATGGCTACTTCAAGGAAGAAGCCCTGTGCAAAGGTGACTACAAGCCAAACGTGAACGAGCAACCAGGTTCGGCTTCGGTCGTGCAGTCGATCAGCTCCTCGCTGAACGGCATCGGTTATTCGGGCATCGGTTACAAGACCGCTAGCGTGAAAACCGTTGCTCTGTCCAAGAAGGGCAGCACCGAGTTCATCGAAGACACCGAAGAAAACGCCCTGAACGGCAAGTACCCGCTGTCCCGCTTCCTGTACGTATACGTGAACAAAGCCCCGAACAAGCCTCTGGCCCCGCTGGAAGCCGAGTTCGTGAAACTGGTTCTGTCGAAACAGGGCCAGGAAGTTGTTGTGAAAGACGGTTACATCCCACTGCCGGCCAAAGTAGCTGCCAAAGCTCTGGCTGACCTGGGTCTGGCGGAAAGCGGCGCTGAAGTCGCAAAAAAGTAACAAATTGAGTCTAGAGTGAATCGCTCTGGACTCACATGGGGGCGGCAGGAGCCGCCCCCATACACCTCGAATTCTCTATCCACTGCTGGTTACCGCTAGCGGCGGATTTGTCGCGTCACTGCATTGTCATCTTTCTGTCATACAGGATCGCTAGGGTGTGCGCATGAATGATCTGGCCAATTCCAACATGACTACTAATCCCCCCAAGCGAATTGACTTCAATACGCCTGAGCTACAACGCAAGCGCCGCATTCGCGCGCTCAAAGATCGCCTGACCCGCTGGTACGTCCTCGTTGGCGGCCTAGCTGTACTGGGCGCGATCACCTTGATCTTCTTCTTCCTTGCCTACGTCGTCGCGCCCCTGTTCCAGGGTGCCAGCCTGACCGCCAAGGACGCCATCACGCCGGCCTGGATGCAAGACGCCGGCAAGCCGCTGATGATCTCCCTGGAAGAGCAGAACCAGGTTGCGATGCGGGTTTCCGACAAGGGCCAGGCATTGTTCTTCGACATCGACAGTGGCGCTGAATTGAAGCGCGTCGATCTGTCGATCCCGGCCGGCACCACCGTGACATCCATCGGAGAAGATCAGCCAGGTCACCCGCTGGTGGCCGTGGGTCTGTCCAACGGTCAGGCTCTGGTGTTCCGTCACACCTATAAAGTCAGCTACCCGGAAGGCAAGAAAACCATCACCCCGGCCGTCGAGTATCCGTACGGCGAAGCGCCAATCGCGGTCAACGAAGCCGGCGGTGCGCTGGAGCACGTCAGCCTCAACGCCAACGATTCGACCCTGATGCTGGTTGGCGCCACCGGTTCGCAACTCAATGTTCTGTCGCTGACCAGCGAAGAGAACATGATGACCGGCGAAGTCACCAACGAGCAGAAGCGCATCGACTTGCCGCAGATGAACGAGCCGGTGAAGAACATCTTCGTCGACCCGCGTCAGCAGTGGCTGTACGTGATCAACGGGCGTGCCCAGGCCGACGTGTTCAGCCTGCGCGACAAGAGCCTCAACGGTCGCTACAAGCTGCTTGAAGACGGTGAAGCTCAAGTCACTGCCAGCACCCAGCTTGTGGGCGGTATCTCGCTGATCATCGGTGACTCCAAAGGTGGCCTGGCCCAGTGGTTCATGGCTCGCGACCCCGATGGCGAGCAACGCCTGAAGCAGATCCGCACCTTCCAGATGGGCACCACGCCTATCGTTGAAATCACTGCTGAAGAACGCCGCAAGGGCTTCGTTGCCCTTGACGCTTCCGGCAAGCTTGGCGTGTTCCACAGCACCGCCCACCGCACCTTGCTGGTGGAGCCAGTCGCTGAAGGCCAAGGCGTTTTCGGTCTGTCGCCTCGCGCCAACCGCGTGATCGTGGAAGCCGGCGGCAAGTTGCACCCGCTGCTGCTCGACAACCCGCACCCGGAAGTATCGTGGAGCGCACTGTGGAGCAAGGTCTGGTACGAGAACTACGACGAACCTAAGTACGTCTGGCAATCGACCGCCGCCAACACCGATTTCGAACCCAAGCTGAGCCTGTCGCCGCTGACCTTCGGTACCCTGAAAGCCGCGTTCTACGCCATGCTGCTGGCCGCTCCACTGGCCGTTGCCGCTGCGATCTACACCGCGTACTTCATGGCCCCGGGCATGCGCCGCAAGGTCAAGCCGGTGATCGAGTTGATGGAAGCGATGCCGACGGTGATCCTCGGATTCTTCGCTGGTCTGTTCCTCGCGCCGTATGTGGAAGGGCACTTACCGGGCATCTTCAGTCTGCTGATGTTGCTGCCGATCGGCATTCTGGTCGCCGGTTTCACCTTCAGTCGCCTGCCTGAGTCGATCCGCCTGAAAGTCCCGGATGGCTGGGAAAGTGCGCTGCTGATTCCAGTGATCCTGTTCGTGGGCTGGCTGTCGCTGTACATGAGCCCGTTCATGGAGAACTGGTTCTTCGGTGGCGACATGCGCATGTGGATCTCCCACGACCTGGGCATCACCTACGACCAGCGCAACGCCCTGGTGGTCGGCCTGGCCATGGGCTTCGCGGTCATCCCGAACATCTACTCCATCGCCGAAGACGCCGTGTTCAGCGTGCCTCGCGGCCTGACCCTGGGGTCCCTGGCCCTCGGTGCCACGCCGTGGCAGACCATGACCCGCGTGGTGATCCTCACCGCCAGCCCGGGCATCTTCTCGGCGCTGATGATCGGCATGGGCCGGGCGGTCGGTGAAACCATGATCGTGTTGATGGCAACCGGTAACACCCCGGTCATGGAAATGAACCTGTTCGAAGGCCTGCGCACCCTGGCAGCCAACGTTGCAGTGGAAATGCCCGAATCGGAAGTCGGCGGCAGCCACTACCGCGTGCTGTTCCTCTCGGCGCTGGTGCTGCTGTTGTTCACCTTCGTCATGAACACCCTCGCAGAACTGATTCGTCAGCGTCTGCGCAAGAAATACTCGTCGCTTTAAGAAAGGTAGAAGTCTGTGAAACAGAACTCCCTGAAAGGATGGTTCAAGAGCGGCGCCCCCGGCGTCTGGATCAGCGGTGGCGCGGTGTCCATCGCGGTCATCATGACCATTGGCCTGCTGGCAGTGATTGCCGTGCGTGGCCTGGGTCATTTCTGGCCGGCGGATCTGATCCACGCCAGCTACGACGTACCGGGCCAGGGCCAGCACCTGGTCATTGGCGAAGTGGTGCAGAAGGAAGAAGTGCCACGTGCCCGTCTGAAGAGCGCCGGCCTGCCGGTGCCTGACGAAGGCCCTGAATTCATGACCCGCGAGCTGATCAAGGTCGGCAACCGTGACCTGAACGGCAACGACTTCACCTGGATCGTCGGCGAGTGGCTGACCAACCAGGCGACACCGCCAGAGCTGATGGCCGTCGAGCGTCGCGAGTGGGGTAACTTCTACGGTTATCTGGTCAACGTCAAACAGGATGGCAAGGTCATCGCCGAAGGCGAAGCGGCATGGCCTGAGTTGCAGGCCCGTGTCGACCGCGTCAACAAGCTGGCTGCACAGCTCAAGAACCTGGAAAAAACCGACATCGGCGCGATCAACGCCGGTCTCGAGCGCATTCGCTTGCACGGCCGCAAGCTTGAGCTGGAAGGCAAACTCGACGCCACCGCACAAGCGGACATGGAATCCGAGCGCGCCGAACTCAATGCTCGCTATCAGGATGTTGAAGCGCGCCTGAGCGACCTGCACGCGCAGTTCAACCGCGACAGCCTGACCGCCCGCGATGCGAACGGTAAGGAAATCGAAATCGGTATCGGTAAAGTGGTTCACGCCTATCAGCCGAACGCCATGAGCACGACCACCAAGATCGGTTTCTACTTCAGCAAGGTCTGGGAATTCCTGAGCGACGACCCGCGTGAAGCCAACACCGAAGGCGGGATCTTTCCGGCCATCTTCGGCACCGTGATGATGACCCTGATCATGGCGATGATCGTGACCCCGTTCGGCGTGCTGGCGGCGGTGTACCTGCGTGAATACGCCAAGCAGAACGCGCTGACCCGGGTGATCCGCATCGCGGTGAACAACCTGGCGGGCGTTCCGGCCATCGTTTACGGCGTGTTCGGCCTGGGCTTCTTCGTCTACGTACTGGGTGGCTCGCTCGACCGTCTGTTTTTCCCGGAAGCACTGCCGGCACCGACCTTCGGTACACCGGGCCTGCTCTGGGCTTCGCTGACCCTGGCGCTGCTGGCGGTGCCGGTGGTGATCGTGGCCACCGAAGAAGGCCTGGCGCGGATTCCTCGCACCGTGCGTGAAGGCTCGTTGGCCCTCGGCGCGACCAAGGCGGAAACCTTGTGGAAGATCGTGCTGCCGATGGCCAGCCCGGCCATGATGACCGGCATGATCCTCGCCGTGGCTCGCGCCGCGGGTGAAGTGGCGCCGCTGATGCTGGTGGGTGTGGTGAAACTGGCGCCGTCGCTGCCGGTGGACGGTAACTACCCGTACCTGCACCTGGACCAGAAGATCATGCACCTGGGCTTCCACATCTATGACGTCGGCTTCCAGAGCCCGAACGTCGAAGCTGCGCGGCCGCTGGTGTACGCCACGGCGCTGCTGCTGGTGCTGGTGATTGCGACGCTGAACCTGTCGGCGGTGTACATCCGTAACCACCTGCGCGAGAAGTACAAGGCTTTGGACAGCTAAGACAAATCCTGTGGGAGCTGGCTTGCCAGCGATGGCATCACCGCGGTGCTACTGGCAGACCGAGTCACCTGCATCGCTGGCAAGCCAGCTCCCACAAGGATCGGCGCAAGCCTCAGATTTTCAGTAACCCATTGGCCAGGCCAGTGGTTAAACGAACCGAATTTGTTAGCACAGGGAGCCTCCCATGCAGCACGAAGCACATACCCACGGCATCAACATGTCGGCGCTGGGTCGCGACAAGCAGAGCCTGAACCTCGAGCAGGAAACCGTGGCCATCGAAGTGCCGGGCCTGAGCCTGTTCTACGGCGAAAAACAAGCGCTGTACGACGTCAGCATGAATATCCCGAAGCAGCGCGTGACCGCCTTCATCGGCCCGTCCGGCTGCGGCAAGTCCACGCTGCTGCGTACCTTCAACCGCATGAACGACCTGGTGGATGGCTGCCGTGTCGAAGGCGAGATCAACCTGTACGGCAGCAACATCTACCGCAAGGGCGAAGACGTGGCCGAACTGCGTCGCCGCGTCGGCATGGTGTTCCAGAAGCCGAACCCGTTCCCGAAAACCATCTACGAAAACGTGGTTTACGGTCTGCGCATCCAGGGCATCAACAAGAAACGCGTGCTCGACGAAGCTGTCGAGTGGGCGTTGAAAGGCGCGGCATTGTGGGACGAGGTCAAGGACCGTCTGCACGAGTCGGCACTGGGCCTGTCCGGTGGTCAGCAGCAGCGTCTGGTGATCGCCCGCACCATCGCCGTGGAGCCGGAAGTGCTGCTGCTCGACGAACCGTGCTCGGCACTTGACCCGATCTCTACGCTGAAAGTCGAAGAGCTGATCTACGAACTGAAATCCAAGTTCACCATCGTCATCGTGACCCACAACATGCAACAGGCGGCGCGGGTGTCCGACTACACCGCGTTCATGTACATGGGCAAACTGGTGGAATTCGGCGACACCGATACCCTGTTCACCAATCCGGCGAAGAAGCAGACCGAAGACTACATCACCGGTCGCTACGGCTAGCAGCAGCCACAAGCCGCACGCTTCAAGCGGCAAGTAGGAGCGGTTCGGGTACGACACACATCAGCTTGCAGCTTGTAGCTTGCAGCTCACAGCTTTTGCGGAGCAGACAACATGATTTCTAAGGAAGGCCTTACACACCACATCTCCCAGCAGTTCAACGCCGAACTGGAGGAAGTGCGCAGCCACCTCCTGGCCATGGGCGGGCTGGTCGAGAAACAGGTCAATGACGCGGTGACCGCGCTGATCGAGGCCGACTCCGGCCTGGCCCAGCAGGTGCGCGAGATCGACGACCAGATCAACCAGATGGAACGCAACATCGACGAAGAATGCCTGCGCATTCTGGCCCGTCGTCAGCCGGCGGCTTCCGACCTGCGCCTGATCATCAGCATTTCCAAATCGGTGATCGACCTGGAGCGCATCGGTGACGAAGCGACCAAGATCGCCCGTCGCGCCATCCAGCTGTGTGAAGAAGGCGAAGCGCCGCGCGGTTACGTCGAAGTGCGCCACATCGGTGACCAGGTGCGCAACATGGTCCGCGATGCACTGGATGCCTTTGCCCGTTTCGACGCCGAGTTGGCGTTGTCGGTGGCGCAGTACGACAAGATCATCGACCGCGAATACAAGACCGCACTGCGTGAGCTGGCGACCTACATGATGGAAGATCCGCGTTCTATCTCGCGGGTTCTGAGCATTATCTGGGTGCTGCGTTCGCTGGAGCGTATCGGCGACCACGCACGCAATATCTCGGAGCTGGTGATTTACCTGGTGCGCGGCACTGACGTGCGGCACCTGGGCCTCAAGCGCATGAAGGAAGAAGTTGAAGGAACCAGTGGCGAAACCGCTAATGTTCCGGGCAAAACTGACGATAAGTAAGATTGCCCAAGTAAAGCGCCCGGCCTTTTGGCCGGGCGTTTTTGTTTGCGGCTTACAAATTCGAAAAGCAGCACCCGCGAACGAAAAGTCCGGCGTGACTGAAGGTTTTTGGCAATGTGCCATCAGCAAGGCGGTATGCTGGCCGGGATTTTTTAAAGGGGTGGTGGATGAGTAAGGTCAGTGTGTTGGTCGTGGACGACGCGTCGTTCATTCGTGACTTGGTGAAAAAGTGCCTGCGCAATTATTTCCCGGGCATGCGGATCGAAGACGCGATCAACGGCAGAAAGGCCCAGGCCATGCTGGCCAAGGAAGCCTTCGACCTGGTCCTGTGCGACTGGGAAATGCCGGAAATGTCCGGCCTGGAATTGCTGACCTGGTGTCGTGAGCAAGACAACCTCAAAACCATGCCATTCGTGATGGTGACCAGCCGTGGCGACAAGGAGAACGTCGTCCAGGCGATCCAGGCCGGAGTTTCCGGTTACGTCAGCAAGCCGTTCACCAACGAGCAACTGCTCACCAAGGTCAAGCAGGCGCTGCACAAGGTCGGCAAACTCGACGCCTTGATCAACGTAGCCGCGACCAAAACAAGCTCGGCATTCGGTAACGACTCCCTCGCCGCCTTGACCGGTGGCAAGGCGCCCGTTGCCACGCCAACGGCCGCACCCGCACCTGCACCGTCCAAGGGCTTGCTCAACAATCCGCCGGTCAAGGCGCCAGCGGCCTCTTCGGCACCCGCCAGCGGCCGTGGCCAGGGTCAACTGCGTTTGCCGAACGGCATCCAGCAATGTGTGATCAAGGCCTTGAGTCTCAAGGAAGCCCTGCTGGTGGTGAAGCGCAGTGAGACCCTGCCGCAGATCCTCGACAGCGCCGTGCTGGACCTGGAGCAAGGCGACAATGCCGAAGTCGCCCGCCTCAACGGCTATCTGCACGCCGTCGTGGCCCACGAACCGAAGCCTGACAGCGACTGGCTGCAACTGACCTTCCGTTTTGTCGATCAGGATGCGCAGAAGCTCGATTACATCTCGCGCCTGATTGCGCGGGGTACGGCGCAGAAGCACTTCATTCCTGGCGCTTGATTTAGCGTCGCCTGCAAGTCCGCTTTCGCGAGCAGGCTCGCTCCCACAGGTCCGGCGTGAATCCTGTGGGAGCGAGCCTGCTCGCGAAGGGGCCATCACTGCTACCGCATATCTGCTGAACACCTTTTCTGAAACATCTGCCGACTACCCGGGTCCATTGCAGCTGCTAGGCTCAATCCCAGGCCTCACTCGACAGAATCCTTGCTCATGTTCACGCGCCTGCTGTTTTTATGTGGCCTGTTCATGGTCGCCACCTCGGCCATGGCCATGACTATCTACAAGTCCAAAGACGCTTATGGTGTGGTTTCCTACAGCGACCGCCCCAGCAAAGGCGCCCACGTGTTCGTTTTTCGCGATGGCATGGTCGAGCACCTTGAGCGTCAGGTGCGCCTCGTCGTCATGAAGAAAAATGGTGTGCACAGCGTTTACGTGCGCAATGACCTGTATGCGCCGGTAGAAGTCGAATTGAGTTTTGCCGGGGTGAAGAACGCCAGCGGTGTGCCGGGCGGGACGATTCGGCGCGTGATACCGCTACGCAGCAGCGTTCGCCTGGCGCAGCTTACGGCGACTAAAGGTGGAAGGCCCCTCGCGTACGTCCCGAAGTTCAAATACTCCCTGGGCGACCCCTCAGGGCCCACGGTGGGCTATCGGTACCCCTTGCCCTGGCGTGGCGGACCGTTCCGGATCAGTCAGGGTGCCAATGGCCCCTACAGCCATTTCGGGCCCAAGAGCCGATATGCCATAGACATCGCAATGCCTGAGGGTACGCCGATCATTGCCGCGCGTGGCGGCGTGGTGGTGAAAACCGAAAATCGCCAGAGCGGGCGCGGCACTGATGCATCCGGCAATTTCGTGCGGGTGCTGCACGATGACGGGACCATGGGCGTTTACCTGCACCTGAAGAAAGGCTCGGTCTGCGTTCGGGAAGGTCAGAGGGTAAAGGTCGGCAGTGCGTTGGCGTTGTCCGGCAACACCGGCAACAGCACCGGGCCGCATTTGCACTTCGTGGTGCAGCGCAATACCGGGCTGGGGCTGGTGTCGATTCCTTACCAGTTCAACCAGCCGGTGGGTGCGTTGCCCAACTTTGCGTTGGGCAAGAAGTGAGGCGTTGTCTGGTCTGACGCCATCGCGGGCAAGTCGGATAAGCCGGTTAATCCAGCATCAACACCTTGGCCAGAACGATCTTCGGCCCTTTCATCTTCTTGATGATGATCCGCAGGCCTTCGACTTCCAGCACTTCTTCCTCTTCCGGAACACGCTTGAGGCTCTCGTAGACCAGCCCGGCGAGGGTTTCGGCTTCGACGTGGTCGAGGTCGATGCCCAGCAGTCGTTCAACCTTGAACAGCGGTGTATCGCCCCGCACCAGCAGCTTGCCCGGCTGATACGCGAGGATCCCGCGTTCGGCCTTGCGGTGTTCGTCCTGGATGTCGCCCACCAGCACTTCCAGCACGTCTTCCATGGTCAGGTAGCCGATGATGTTACCGTCGGCCTCTTCGACTACAGCGAAGTGCGAGCCACCCTTGCGGAACTGCTCCAGCAACTGCGACAACGGCATGTGCCGCGACACGCGCTCCAGCGGTCGGGTCAGTTCGGCCAGGTTGAACGACTCGGGAATGTGGTCCAGCGCCGCCAGTTCCAGCAGCAGATCCTTGATGTGCAGCAGGCCGACGAACTCCTGGCGTTCGCTGTCGTACACCGGATAACGGCTGAACTTGTGGCGACGGAACAACGCCAGGATTTCCTTGAGCGGCGCATTGAATTCCAGGGTGACCAGGTCTTCTCGGGAGTTGGCCCAGTCGACCACTTCCAGCTCGCCCATTTCCACCGCTGACGCCAGCACGCGCATGCCTTGGTCGCTCGGATCCTGGCCACGGCTGGAGTGCAGGATCAGTTTCAGTTCTTCGCGGCTGTAATGGTGTTCGTGGTGCGGGCCGGGCTCACCTTGGCCAGCGATGCGCAGGATCTGGTTGGCGCTGGCGTTGAGCAGGTAGATGGCCGGGTACATGGTCCAGTAGAACAGGTACAGCGGCACGGCGGTCCACAGCGACAGCAATTCGGGTTTGCGGATCGCCCAGGATTTCGGGGCCAGCTCGCCGACCACGATGTGCAGGTAGGAAATGATGAAGAAGGCGGTGAAGAACGAAACAGCCTTGACCACTTCAGCGGAATCTACGCCCACGGCACTCAGTACAGGCGCCAGAAGGTGCGCAAACGCAGGTTCACCCACCCAGCCCAGGCCCAGGGAGGCGAGGGTGATACCCAATTGGCAGGCCGACAGGTAAGCATCGAGCTGACTGTGCACGGTGCGCAGGATGTGCCCGCGCCAGCCGTTTTTGTCAGCGATGGCCTCGACCCGGGTCGAGCGCAGCTTGACCATGGCAAATTCCGCCGCAACGAAAAACCCGTTGAGCAAAACCAGGATCAGAGCAAAAAGAATCATGCCGAAGTCGGCGAAAATTGTAGCGAGGGTCAAGCCAGGGGAAGGGTCCATGATGGAGTTTTGCGGGTTCCGTATAATCGAGAGGGAAGTAAAAAACCGCGCCTGAAAGGCAGGCGCAAGTCAGCCAATGTAGCGGCTGACCGGCCAGTTGCCTAGTGGTGCGTGCTGACCGGTATCAGTCGGCGGTGCTGATAACCCGGGATTTGGTGACCTGGGCCGGGGCAAAGTGGCAGGTGAAGGTGCTGCCGTGGCCCGGTACGCTGCTGATTTCCATCCGCGCCCGATGCCGTAACAAGACGTGTTTGACGATCGCCAGCCCCAGGCCGGTGCCTCCGGTGTTGGAGTTGCGGCTGGAGTCGACGCGATAGAAGCGTTCGGTCAGGCGCGGCAGGTGTTTGGCATCGATGCCGATCCCGGAATCCTGCACGCTCAAGTGCGCCCCTTGGTCATCGCCCCACCAGCGAATGCGGATATTGCCTTCGGCCGGGGTGTATTTCACCGCGTTGAACACCAGGTTGGAAAACGCGCTGCGCAACTCCGCTTCGCTGCCCTTGAGCAGAATCGTCGGGTCGGCTTCCAGGGTGATTGTCTGGTTTTTCTGGCCGGACAACTGCTGCGCATCGCTCTTGATCGATTGCAGCAAGCCGTCGATCGGCACCGGCTGGTTGTCCGACGGATAATCGGTGGCTTCCAGCTTGGCCAGCAACAACAGATCATTGAGCAGGGTCTGCATGCGTCCGCCCTGTTGCTGCATCTGCTGCAAGGCACGGCTCCAGCGCGGGTTCACCTCGTCGACGTTATCGAGCAAGGTTTCCAGGTAGCCGCAGATCACCGTCAACGGTGTGCGCAGTTCATGGGAAACGTTGGCGATGAAGTCTTTGCGCATTTGCTCAAGCTGATGGATACGTGTCACATCGCGCACCAGCATCAAGTGTTCGTTGTTACCGTAACGGGTGATGTACAGCTGGATGCGCACGCGGTCGTTGGTCGGCGAAGGAATTTCCAGCGGCTCGGCGTAGCTGTCTTGCTCGAAGTATTCCTTGAAGCGCGGATGGCGCACCAGGTTGGTCACCGGCTGGCCGCTGTCCTGCGGGGTCTTGAGGCCCAGCAGGGTTTCGGCGGCGCGGTTCCACCATTCCAGGTTGCCGTCGCTGTCGAGCATGATCACCGCGTCTTTCAGCGCGGCGGTGGATTCCTGAACCCGGTCGATCACCGCTTGCAGGCGTCCGCGTACCCGTTGGTCGCGGCGTTGCAGGTGATAAATGCTGTCGAACACTTCCCCCCACAGGCCATAGCCGTCGGGTGGTGCTTCATCGGGTTTATGCAGGCGCAGCCACTCGTGCAGACGCAGCAATTGCTTGAGGGTCCAGGCCAGGTAAAGACCCAGGCCTGCGGCGAGGCTCCAGCCGTAATAGCCGGTGATCAGGCCGATCACCAGGCAGGCGGTGACCAGCAGCAGCATGTGGCGAATCAGGGTGCCATGCCAGTTTTGGTTCACGAAAAAAATACGTCCTTGAAAGTGGAACCGCTGCGATCATCAGGCCTTGGTCGAGAACCGGTAGCCAGTGCCGCGCACGGTTTGTACCAGATTTTCGTAAGCATCGCCGAGGGCTTTGCGCAGGCGTCGAATGTGCACGTCAACCGTACGCTCTTCGACGTAGACGTTGCCACCCCAGACCTGATCCAGCAACTGGCCACGCGTGTAGGCGCGCTCCTGGTGGGTCATGAAGAATTGCAACAGGCGGTATTCGGTCGGACCCATCTCGGCGGGACGGCCATCGATGGTCACGCGGTGGCTGATCGGGTCCAGCAGCAGGCCGCCGACTTCGATCGGTGCTTCGCCATCGGTCGGGCCGGCACGGCGCAGCACGGCCTTCAGGCGCGCGACCAGCTCACGGGGGGAAAACGGCTTGGTGATGTAGTCATCGGCGCCGACTTCCAGGCCCTGGATCTTGTTGTCCTCTTCGCCCTTGGCGGTGAGCATGATGATCGGGATGTCCCCGGTCAGTTCATCACGCTTGAGACGACGGGCCAGCTCGATGCCGGAGGTGCCGGGCAGCATCCAGTCGAGCAGGATCAGGTCCGGTTTGCGGTCGACGATAATGGCGTGGGCCTGCTGGGAGTTTTCAGCCTCCAGGCAGTCATAGCCGGCCATTTCCAATGCAACGGCGATCATTTCGCGAATAGGCGCTTCGTCGTCGACGATCAGAATGCTCCTGCCAACCATGCCCTTAATCCTCTTGTCATTTAACTGTCTTGCGCCGCATTAGATAACGGAATTATTGCAGTCGTGTGACAGTATTTTAGTCGGTCGGCGATTGGCTGGATCCTGGGCTAAGCTTTAAGTCCGAATCCTGACAACCACAAAAGGAAGGTTTCCATGAACTACATTGCTCAATCCTGGAAGGCTTTGCTGGTCACTGCTGCGTTAACGCTGCCGACACTGGCCTTTGCCGCCGAACCGGGCATGATGAAAGACGGCATGATGGTCGACCACAAAGGCATGACGGTCTACACGTACGACAAGGACGCGGGTGGCAAGTCGATGTGCAACGGCGACTGCGCCAAATACTGGCCGCCAATGATGGCGCCGGCGGGTGCCAAGGCCGAAGGTAAATGGACAGTCATCAAACGTGATGATGGCAAGATGCAATGGGCCTTCGACGGCAAGCCGCTGTACTACTACGAGGACGACAAAAAACCCGGAGACATGACGGGTGACAAGAAAAAAGACGTCTGGCACGTTGTTCACGAGCATATGTAACGGTTGTAGCGTGCCGCACCAGATCGCTGCCTTCGTTGCTCTGCAGGAGCTGCTGAAGGCGGCGATCTTTTTGATGCTTCAACGCAGCGCGTAATCCAGCACAATCCCGACGAAAATCGCCAAACCCGCCCAGTGATTGTGCAAAAACGCCTTGAAACAGCGCATCCGGTCCTTGCCTCGGGTGTACCAGAATTCCCACGCAAAACAGCCCGCCGCCGCCAGCAAGCCGAGATGGAACCAGCCACCGAGCTCGAACTTCGACCCGGCCAGCAACAAGCAGGCCAGCGCCAAGCCTTGCAGGGTCAGGATGATCACCCGGTCTGCATCGCCAAACAGAATCGCCGTGGATTTCACGCCGATTTTCAGGTCGTCATCGCGGTCAGTCATCGCGTAATAGGTGTCGTAACCCACCGTCCACATCAGGTTAGCGATCCACAGCAGCCACGCGACAGCCGGCAATTCACCGGTTTCGGCGGTAAAGGCCATCGGCATGCCCCAGGAAAACGCCGCGCCCAGTACCACTTGCGGGTAATAGGTGTAGCGCTTCATGAACGGGTAACTGAACGCCAGCGCCAGGCCGCCCAATGACAGCCAAATGGTCGCGGCATTGGTGCACAGCACCAGCAGGAAACTCACGCCCATCAGTAACGCGAAGAACACCAGCGCCTCTTTGGAACTGATCTTGCCGCTCACCAGCGGCCGCTGTTCGGTACGCTTCACATGGCCATCGACTTTGCGGTCCGCCCAGTCGTTGATCACGCAGCCGCCGGCGCGGGTCAGCACCACGCCGAGGACGAAAATAACGATATTGGCCAGGGACGGCGAACCCTTGCCAGCAATCCACAGCGCCCACAGCGTCGGCCACAGCAGCAGGTAAATGCCGATCGGCTTGTCCATGCGCGTCAGCTGAATGAAGTCCCAGGCCCGAGGATTCAAGCGGTTCAAGGACTTGAGCAGGCTTTGGTACATCAGTGGTTCTCCGGTTGGACGCGGGCGGCGTTCCATAGGGAAGGCAGGAAAATTTCGGCCACCAGCACGCTCAGCGCGCCACGGTCAAAACGCGAACGGCGGCCCCACAGCCCTGGCGATTGCACCTCGGCGGGCAGCCACGCTTGCGGATAATGGCAAACCTCGATGGCCCGGCGCTGAAAGGCCTGATCGCAAAACAGCAATTCGCCCAGCGAGCGGCTGCCCAGTTCGTCCATGTGCAAGCCGTCGCCTTGCAATGCACTGCGTGACGCCACGCTGCGCGCAAACACCCACGCCTGGCCGTGACCGCGCAAATACACCTCACGAACCCAGCCCTCACTGCCTTCGGTCAGGTCCAGTGCTGCGCATTCGTCGGCACGCAGGGGCTGCCAGCCTTCGAACGTCGGCGAGACGCTGAAGGCATCATTCGACAGATGAATCAGACGTCTGGTCAGCGAGCCTTCGTCGAACAGCCAGTCGAGGGTGGAGGCATCGGGGAGGGGCGCCAGTTCGCTGCGCGAGAGCCAGAGAGGAGCTGGAGAGGGGGATTCTGTGTGTTGCACAATGAGTCATTATTGGCAGCAAATGAGGCGGCGAGCTTAACATGTTGGCCGCTGATATCGATTGAAATGGCCTGCCGTTGCGCCGAACAGGCTTGCATCCGGCGGCCCCGATCAGTACAAAACGCGCTGAGTTGGGCGGCAGTGCTACAACCATCGACCGTCCGGCCGGCAAAACGCCTGAACCCTGAGGAAGTACCTGAATGAAAAAGTGGCAATGTATCGTCTGCGGCCTGATCTACAACGAAGCCGACGGTTGGCCGGATGACGGCATTGCGCCGGGCACCCGTTGGGAAGACGTCCCGGCAGACTGGCTGTGCCCGGACTGCGGTGTGGGCAAAATGGATTTTGAAATGATCGAAATCGCTGCCTGAATAATTGAGGAGTAAGGAATGAACGCACCTGTCGTAATCATTGGTACCGGCCTGGCGGGCTACAACGTGGCCCGCGAGTTTCGCAAACTCGATAGCGAAACCCCGCTGCTGCTGATTACCGCCGATGACGGACGCTCCTACTCCAAGCCGATGCTCTCCACCGGCTTCGGCAAAAACAAGGATGCCGACGGTCTGAGCATGGCCGAACCCGGCGCCATGGCCGAACAGCTCAGGGCCGAAATACGCACCCACACCCGCATCAGCGGCATCGACCCGGGCCACAAACGCCTGTGGATCGGTGAAGAAGCGGTGATCTACCGCGACCTGATCCTGGCCTGGGGCGCCGAAACCGTGCGCGTGCCCATCGAAGGCGACGCGGCGGACTGCGTATTCCCGATCAACGACCTGGAAGACTACGCATGCTTCCGTGCGGCGGCGGCCGGCAAGCGCCGCGTACTGCTGCTCGGTGCCGGCCTGATCGGCTGCGAGTTCGCCAACGACCTGACCCTGGGCGGCTACGAAGTGCAACTGGTTGCACCGTGCGAACAAGTCATGCCGACCCTGTTGCACCCGGCGGCCGCCGCTGCGGTGCAGGCAGGCCTCGAAAGCCTCGGTGCGCGTTTCCACCTCGGGCCGGTGCTCAACCGCCTGCAGCGCGTGGCTGACGGCCTGGAAGCGCACCTGTCCGATGGCCAGGTGATCCCGTGCGACGTGGTGGTCTCGGCCATCGGCCTGCGCCCACGGGTCGACCTCGCGGCAGCGGCCGGTCTGCAGGTCAACCGCGGCATCATGGTCGATCGGCACCTGAAGACCTCCCACGCCAACATCTACGCCCTGGGCGACTGTGCCGAGGTCGACGGGTTGAATCTGCTGTACGTCATGCCTCTGATGAGTTGTGCGAGGGCGCTGGCGCAAACCCTGGCCGGCACCCCGACCGCCGTCACCTATGGGCCGATGCCGATCACCGTCAAAACCCCGGTGTGCCCGTTGGTGGTGTCCCCGCCGCCACGGGGCGCAGAGGGCATTTGGACCGTCGAAGGGCAGGGCGCCGACATCAAGGTTTTATGCCGCGATGCCGCGGGCAAGCTGCTCGGTTACGCCCTCACCGGTGCCGCCGTGATGGAAAAACTGGCCCTGAACAAAGAGCTTCCAGCTCTGTTGGCGTAAATACCGGTCGTTCTGTCGGAATCACCCCCCTTTTGCCCCAACAATGGCCGCGCCGATACTGGCGCGGGGCCTCACTGCGTGCCATCCTCACTCCTGTCTGCCGCAGAGTAGAGCACCTGCGGCGCTTTGGGCGCTGCTCCGCAGAGAGCAGCACGGACATAACAACAACAAACCGTCAAAGGGGCTTCACTCACATGCGTAAACCAGAACTCGCTGCAGCCATTGCTGAAAAAGCAGACCTCACCAAAGAACAAGCCAACCGCGTTCTCAACGCCGTTCTTGAAGAAATCACCGGTGCCCTGCACCACGGAAAAAGCGTGACGCTGGTGGGCTTCGGGACCTTCCTGCAACGCCATCGCGGTGCACGCACGGGCAAGAACCCGCAAACCGGTGAGCCAGTGAAAATCAAGGCCAGTAATACCGTTGCGTTCAAGCCGGGCAAGTTTTTGAAAGACAGCGTTAATCCGTAATCCGTTTTCACCTCCCGCGCAGCGGGGGAGTGGAATAAAAAATGGGCACGCCAACCAGGGTTGGGTGCCCATTTTTTGTGGGGGGGGCGAATCAGCCGAGCCCGCTTTGTTGTTTGGCGAGGATCGCCGCCATTTACGGCTCATCCAGATGATCCAGTGCCCGCTCTACCAGCAAATGCGCCCCCTCAGCCACGCGACTGATCGCCAGGGCTACTGAGCGGCGCGAGCCGTCTACATCATCGGCCAGGTCAGCGGCGATGGCGCTGATGGACAGCAGATCTTCCGAGGCATTGGCCAGTAGGGTTTCGGTATGGATGTCCGGGCAGACGCTGAAGAGCTGACCCCTGCGTTTCGACTTTTCTTGTTCTGGTGGAGCGAAGTGGTGGTCGAGGACGCGTTCGGCAGCCTCGTGGAGTTTTTTGGAATCGAGGGATTCGTAGGGGGATGTGGCTTCGTTTTCGGATGCGTCGGGTATCGGAGTCATTGGTGTAAATCCTTGGTTAAGAAGTTTTGCTCCCGATTTCGGACTTGCACATCCGGTCGCCGTTTTTGGTGGTGACGATCAGAGGTTATCGATGAATTCAAAATTCGCCTAGTTCATGTATAAGGCAGCATTTTGAAGGAAGTTTCCGATAGGTTTGCAGGGTAGAGGGATCAAAAGATCGCAGCCTTCGGCAGCTCCTACAGAATGTGTTTCTTCAGGTACAGAAGTGGCGTGTGGAGTGGCTGGAGTGATGTGTTGATAATTGTGACTTAGTAGTCATCGTGCAGGTAATGGTAATGATCTTCTGCTAATGCAGCTGGATACTGGTGTTATCACCTGAAGCCGTTAAACTGCCCCGGCCGTTCATTTTTCTCTTGAGGCTGTGCGCATGAAATTTCGTTTTCTGCTGTGGATGCTGGGTTTATTGATGGGTAAGGCCAGCCGGACCAATCCGGCGTTTCAGCAGCAACTGGGTGACAAGGACCTGGTGTTTCAGCTGCAGACCCTGGACGGAAAAGTGGCGCGGCATTTCCGCGTGAAGGAGCAACGCATCACCAGCCAATCGGGTGTGCATGCCGAGCCAGCGTTTGCGATTGCCTTTAAAGACGCCGCGTACGGCTTTGCCACGATGCAGGCGAAGAACAAGCAACTGGCGTTCATGACGGGGATTCAGGACAAGTCGATTCAGATCAAGGGCAACCCGGCGCTGGTGATCTGGTTTCAGGGGTTGACCAAGTATTTGAAGCCGAAGAAGGCCAAGCCCAAGGCTTGAGGCCTTTCAGGTAGACCGAGTGATATTCATTGCGAGCAGGCTCGCTCCCACAGGGTTCACCTGAATCCTGTGGGAGCGAGCCTGCTCGCGATGCTTTTCAGCCTTGAGTGAACTGCGAAGCCAGTTCACGCAGCAGCAGTTCAGCCTCAAGCACTTTACTGACGACATCGTCGGCTTTGTCGCGACTGATGCCCAGGCGTTCGAGCAGGGCGTCGGGGATGCCTTCGTCGGGGCCGGAGCCGATGCCACGGCTGCGCAGCAGGCGCACCGACAGGCAAACCAGGTTCGGGTATTCGGCGTAGGCGCCATCGTAGGCCGGGTCGTGCTGGAAGCGCAGGGCGGTGGCCAGTTCTTCAGGCATGTCCCAGAAACGCATCAGCCATGAGCCGATCTGTTCACGACTGATGCCCAGCAGGTGTTGTTCCACGAAGCTGTGGCACAGGTGCGGGTTGACCTCCAAGTGGCGGCAGATCAGTGAAAAGTGCGGCGGGAACACGTGGGCCAGCAGCAGGTAGCCGAAGTTGTGCAGCAGGCCGGCCAGGTAGGTCAGGCCGGCTTCCGGACGCTGTGCACGAGGCATGGCGCGGGTCAGGCCTTCGATGACGGCGGCGGTGTAGATCGATTGCTGCCAGTACGGCGTGGAATGTTGCGGGTGATCCTTGGGCAGGCTCAGGGTTTTACCCAGGGCCAGGCCCAATGCCAGGTTGATCACCAGGTCGAAGCCCAACACGCGCACGATGGCATCTTCCACCGAGCGGATCTTGCCCGGCGAGGCGTAATACGGCGATGCCGCCCAGCTCACGACTTGTGCAGCCAGCGCCGGGTCGGTTTCGACCACGCCGGTGATGTCGTCGATGGTGGCATTGGGGTCGACGCGCAGCTTGATGATTTTTTGCGCGGTTTCGGCCAGTGGCGGAATTTCGATGGTCGCTTCCAGACGCTGCTGGATGCGCCGCGCGGTGAACGCCTGGACGGCCTGGGTGATTTCCTCGCGGTCGTCATCGGGGCGGTCGAGGTTGGGACGAATGCTGGACAGGTTTTCGCCGAAGTTGGCGGCGCTGGCCTTGGTCAGCATGGTCTTGAAGTCTTCGCTGGAGATTTCCAGCAGCACGCCCGGCTCACCGGAATTGACCAGCAGCTTTGGTTCGCGCAGCAGGCTTTCTTCGTACAGGCACGGAGAACTGGTGAGCGCCGGCAGGCCAGGCAACAGGCTCAGGTTGTGTTTGCCGAGCATTTTTTCCAGGCGTTCGACGGGTACGGCAGTGAGGCGGCGACCGGTGAGTTCGGTCAGGCGATTGAGGTCGAGCAACTGGCTCTGCGGGAACAACACCATCAACGCACCGACGCTGTCATCCAGCAGAACGGCCTGCACTTTGCGCGCGGCATTGAGGCCGTGATGGTCCAGCACTTCTTCGTAGGCAATGGCCAACTTGCCCAGCATCAGCCGAATAACCGACGGAGCGTGCGGGGTGGCGGGTGCGAGGGCAACTTCGGTCATGGACTGTATCCGTTTCAAAACAATTGCAGGAGTATAACCAGCTTGCTCAAACCCATGGCCCGGAAACTGCGACGGTGCTTACACTTGGCCGTATTGCTGCCCGTGACGCAGCCAGCGGTCGAGTAGCGGGCTGACGTGGGTCGGCCAGCGTTCGAGCAATGCCTGGGCTGCATCCCGTACGGCGGGCAACAAATCGGCATCGCGCATCAGGTCTGCGACCTTGAATTGGAGCAGGCCGGTTTGCCGGGTGCCGAGCATTTCGCCGGGGCCGCGCAGTTCCAGATCCTTTTCGGCGATGACGAAACCATCGTTGGTTTCGCGCATGATACCCAGGCGCTGGCGGCCGATCTGCGACAGCGGCGGATGGTAGAGCAGCACGCAATGGCTGACGGCACTGCCCCGGCCGACGCGGCCACGCAACTGGTGCAGTTGCGCCAGGCCCAGGCGTTCGGGGTTCTCGATGATCATCAGGCTGGCGTTGGGTACGTCCACGCCCACTTCGATCACCGTGGTCGCGACCAGCAGTTGCAGGTTGCCGGCCTTGAACTCGGCCATCACCGCGGCTTTTTCTGCAGGCTTCATGCGGCCGTGGATCAGCCCGACCTTCAACTCGCCGAGGGCGGCGGTGAGGTCCTCATAGGTGGTTTCGGCGGCCTGGCAGGTCAACTCTTCCGACTCTTCGATCAGTGTGCAAACCCAATAGGCCTGACGCCCTTCGGCGCAGGCGCTACGCACCCTCTCGATGACTTCGACCCGCCGGGTGTCGGTGATCAGCACGGTGTTGACCGGGGTTCGGCCGGGGGGCAGTTCGTCGAGGATCGAGGTGTCGAGGTCGGCGTAGGCGCTCATGGCCAGCGTGCGCGGAATCGGCGTGGCGGTCATGATCAACTGGTGCGGGCACATGCGCCCGCCGACGCCCTTCTGCCGCAAGGCCAGACGCTGCTGCACGCCGAAACGATGTTGTTCGTCGATGATCACCAGCGCCAGGTTCTTGAATTGCACTTCGTCCTGGAACAGCGCGTGGGTGCCAACCACCATCGGTGTGCCGCTGGCGATTTGCTCCAGCGCGGCTACGCGGTTCTTGCCCTTGAGCTTACCGGCGAGCCACGCGACTTCGATGCCCAGCGGTTCGAGCCAGCGCTTGAAGGTGATGAAGTGCTGCTCGGCGAGAATCTCGGTGGGCGCCATCAGCGCGACCTGATAGCCGGCCTCCAATGCTTGCAGCGCTGCAAGGGCGGCTACCACGGTTTTACCGGCGCCAACGTCGCCCTGGATCAGCCGTAGCATCGGCTCGTGCTGGCTGAGGTCGTAAGCGATTTCGTTGCCGACCCGTTGCTGGGCACCGGTCGGGTTGAAGCCGAGGTTGGCCAGGTATTTGGCCGGCAGTTGCGTGGCTTTGGGCATCGCGGGCGCACGCAGGGAGCGCATGCTTTCGCGCAGACGCTGTTGTGACAATTGATGGGTCAGCAGTTCTTCGAAGGCCAGGCGGTGCTGTGCCCAGTGGTGACCGAGGGCCAGTTCATCGACGTCGGCATCGGCGGGCGGGTTGTGCAGGTAGCGGATCGCATCGGCCAGCGGCGCTAACTGGTAGTCGCGGGCCAGTTCGTTCGGCAGCCAGTCGGGCAGGCTGCTGGGGCCGAGCAGGGTGAGGGTCTGCATGCACAACTGGCGCAAGCGCTGTTGGGTCAGGCCTTCGGTGAGCGGGTAAACCGGGGTCAGGGTTTCATCCACCGGAGGTGGTTCGTCGCCGGTGATGGCGCGGTATTCCGGGTGGTAGATCTCCAGCCCCGAAGCACCGGGCCGCGCCTCGCCGTAGCAGCGAATCCGCGTGCCGCGTTTGAGGCCTTCTTTCTGCGCGTTGCTGAAATGGTAGAAACGCAGGCTTAAGCCACCGGTGCCGTCCTGTAGTCGAACCACCAGGCTGCGCCGACGGCCCATGACCACGTCGGCGCCGCTGACGGTACCTTCGATGACCGCGTCCTGTCCGGGTCGCAAAGCGCCAATCGGAACCACGCGGGTGCGGTCCTGATAGCGCAGCGGCAGGTGAAACAGCACGTCCTGGAGGTTTTCCAGGCCGACTTTGGCCAGTTTCTCGGCCATGGCTTCACCGACACCCTTGAGTGCCGTCACCGACACTTGCGACAACTCGCTCATGACCGTTGCTTAGCCCGCAGCGACTTGCGTCGCTGGCTTGGCCACCGAGCACAGGCGAATGGAGTCGGCGAGGATTTCAATCGCCTTCGGACGCGGGAAGCTGGCGCGCCAGGCAATGGCCACGGTGCGGAACGGTACGGGTGCCGAGAGCGGGCGCACTTCGATCACGCCGGGGGCGTAGTGATGGCTGTCGACTGCCGATAACGGCAGGATCGAAATACCCAGGCCGGACGCGACCATGTGGCGAATGGTTTCCAGGGAGCTGGATTCCACCGTGGTGTGCTTGGCGCCGTCGTTGCCTTTGGTCAGGGTCGGGCAGGCTTCCAGTACCTGATCGCGGAAGCAGTGGCCTTCGCCGAGCAGCAGCAGGCTCTTGTCGTTGAGCAGGCTGGCGTCGATGGATTCTTTTTGCGTCCACGGGTGCTGCGCTGGCATGAGCACGTAGAACGGCTCGTCGTAGAGTTGCAGGGTCAGCACGTCGGCTTCATTGAACGGCAGGGCGATGATGATCGCGTCGAGTTCGCCGTTGCGCAGTTTGTCGCGCAGCACGTGGGTGAAATTTTCCTCGATGTACAACGGCATCTGCGGGGCGACCCGGTGCAGTTGTGGAATCAGGTGCGGAAACAGGTAAGGCCCGACGGTGTAGATCGCGCCGACTTTGAGCGGGGCGGTCAGTTGATTCTTGCCGGCTTGGGCCAGTTCGCGGATGCCCTGGGCTTGTTCCAGCACTTTTTGCGCCTGGGCAACGATGCCTTCGCCGACTGGGGTCAGGCGCACGGCGCTTTTGCTGCGCTCGAAAATCAGCACACCGAGTTCGTCTTCAAGCTTTTTCACGCCCACCGAAAGGGTCGGCTGGCTGACGTGGCAACGCTCGGCCGCGTGGCCGAAGTGCTGCTCTTGGGCGAGGGTAACGATGTAGCGTAATTCTGTAAGAGTCATAGCAAGCGTCCATGAAGTTGCGGGCCAAGCATACCGGCTGCAATCGATAGACGCACGTTATCAGACTGAGTGTGTCGAGTGACACCGGACAATGCCGGATTGCCGCTGGCAGATAAGCGAAAGGCACCTTTCGGTGCCTTTTGGGCTTGGAACGCGACCTTCCTGCTGGCAGAAACCTCTGTGGGAGCGAGCTTGCTCGCGATGACGGTTTAACATTCAACGTAGATGTCGAATGTTATGCCCTCATCGCGAGCAAGCTCGCTCCCACATGGGCTGGCGGTGTTTTTTAGCGCCGGCGTTTTTCCAGCGAGTAAACAAAGGGTGCAACAATTTCGATGGAGCCATTGGTCAGCATGTCGGCCGGTGGCTTGGGCAGCGGTTGGGCGCGGCGGATCATTTCCAGGGTGGCCCGGTCCAGATCGGCAGTGCCCGAGGCGCCTACCAGCTCAAATGACAGTACATTGCCTTCGGCATCCACAACGAAACGCAAGCGGTTCATGCCTTCCTTGCCCCGCGCCTGTGCGCTCGCAGGGTACTTTTTGTACTTCTGCAGGTGCGCCAGCAGCGTGCCTTGCCAACTGGCCTTGGCCGCCAGTTGAGCCGGCGAAGGGCCGGGCGCAGGTTGCGCGGATTTCTCCGTTGGCGCCTGAGTCTGTTGCGTTTCGGCCGGTTTCTCTTCGGCCGGCTTTTCCTTCGGCGGTTCGGGTTTCTTCTCTACCGGCTTGGGCGGCTGCGGCTTCGGCTTGGGTTTGACCGGCTTGGGCACGGCAATTTCAGCTTTCGGCGCTTCGGCGAGCTTGGGTATCGGCAGTTCTTCAACCGGAGCCGGTGGCTGCGGCGGGGTGACTACCTTCGGCGGAGCAGGCGGTGGCGGGGCAGGAACCGGTGCCAACTCGACCATCATTGCCTGAGGGGGCAATTCGATGGGCGGACGGGCGGACCAGTTCAGCGCCAGCGCGATGGCCAGCGCGTGAACACCCAGCACCACGGCCAGGCTACCGCTGTAACGCGTCAGCTTATGGCGCGTCGTGATCATTTTTTGGCTGCCGACTCGAGACCGACCAGACCCACCTTCAGGTAACCGGCAGAGCGCAGGTTGTCCATCACGCTCATCAGGTCGCCGTAATCCACGCCTTTGTCGGCCTGGAAGAAGATTGTCGTGTCTTTCTTGCCCTGGGTTTTGGCATCGAGCGTGGCGCCGAGTGCTTCGGCCTTCACTTCGTCTTCGCCGAGGAACAGGCGCTGGTCAGCCTTGACGCTGAGGAACACCGGTTTCTCTGGCCGCGGCGCCGGTTTGGCGGTCGAGGCGGGCAGGTCGACCTTGATGTCCACGGTGGCCAGAGGGGCCGCCACCATGAAGATGATCAACAGCACCAGCATCACGTCGATGAACGGCGTGACGTTGATTTCGTGGTTTTCGGACAGATCGTCGTCTGCCCCTTCTTTCAAATGCAGGCCCATGGCCGATTACCCCACTTTCACCATGTGCGGTTGCGAGCTGCGCTCAGGCTGGTGGTCGAGGTCGCGGCTGACCAGCAGCAGGACCTGTGCCGAAGCGTCGGACACCTGGGCCTTGTAGCCGGCAATGGAGCGGGCGAAGACGTTGTAGATCACGACTGCCGGGATCGCTGCAACCAGGCCCAGCGCGGTAGCCAGCAGGGCTTCGGCGATGCCTGGAGCGACGACGGCGAGGTTGGTGGTCTGGGTTTTGGCAATGCCGATGAAGCTGTTCATGATGCCCCACACGGTGCCGAACAGACCGACGAACGGCGCAGTCGAGCCGATGGTCGCCAGTACGCCGGTACCGGTGCTCATGTTGCGACCGCAGGCCGCGACCAGGCGCTCAAGACGGAAGCTGACGCGTTCCTTGATGCCTTCTTTCTCACGGCTGTTGACCGACAGGCGCATCTCTTCGAGGGCGTCATGTACCAACAGGTTGGCCAGGGTGCCTTCCTTCGCCGCAGTGACGCTGGCTTCCTTGAGGGAGGCAGATTTTTTCAGTTGGGCGATTTCACCACGCAGTCGACGCTTGGCGCCCATCAGCTCAAGACCCTTGGCGATCCAGATGGTCCAGGTGATGATCGAGGCGATGGCCAGGCCGATCATCACGATTTTCACGATGATGTCGGCATTCTTGTACATGCCCCACGGCGACAGGTCATGGGCCATGCCCAGGGTGTTGTCGGCTTCGAGGACTTCAGGAACGTCTTCACCCAAGGTTTCTGCCGGTGCTGCCTGGGCAGGATCGGTCGCGGCCGGTGCAGGTGCTGTAGCGGCGGCCGGAGTAGCGGGTACCTGGGCATCGGCGAAAGCGGCGACTGGTGCGAGCATCAGGCTGAGGAGCAGGGCGGCCACCGCGCTCCAGGCGCGAGGTCGATTGGTTGGCGAAGCGGAGAATTGATTGCGTGTCATGCTGGCCGGACCTGAGAGAAAAAACGGGTGATGTTCTTCCAGGCCTCGAAGGCCGAGAACAAAAGTGGGGAGGCATTATTGCAATTAATTCTTGTTAACAAAAGTAATAGCGTCTCTTTTTTTCCTGCATTGCTAGCCGCCTGTCTATTGCCGGCGCTAGTCTGTGGCTTTCCGATGGGAGTTTTCTGATGTCTGCGCCTACTGTTTTGATCGCCGGCTGCGGTGACGTCGGCAGCCGCCTGGCCACACAATTGCTGGCGGCGGGGTGGGAGGTCCATGGCCTGCGACGCGACGTTTCACGTCTGCCCAAGGGCGTCATCGGTGTTGCCGGTGACCTGTTCGACAAAGACTGCCCGGCTACCTGGCCAATCGGCGCGGTGGATTATCTGGTGTATTGCGCGGCGGCCACCGATCACGACGAAGCCGGCTACCGCGCTGCGTATATCCAGGGTCTGGAGCATGTGCTGGAGTGGCTGAACGACTACGGGCAGATGCCCAATCGCCTGTTGTTCGTTTCCAGCAGCAGTGTTTACGGTCAGCAGAATGGCGAATGGATCGACGAGACTTCACCGACCGTGGCGGCGGGCTATTCCGGGCGTGTGATGCTCGAAGCCGAGCAGCTTGCCCTCAAAAGCGGAATTCCGGCGAGTATCGTGCGCCTGACCGGCATTTATGGTCCGGGCCGTGAGTGGCTGCTGACTCAGGTTCGTCGGGGGTATCGCGTGGTAACCGATCCGCCGTTGTATGCCAATCGGATTCATGCCGACGATGCCGCTGGGTTGATGGCGTGCCTGCTTGAGGCGGATCGGCGTGGCGTGGCGCTGGATGATGTCTACATCGGCGTCGATGACGCACCGGCCGCGCTGGCGGATGTGGTGGGCTGGTTGCGTGAGTATCTGGGTGTGACCGAATGGGCCGATGACGACAGCGTGCGTCGCACTGGCAGTAAGCGCTGCAGCAATTCGCGGGCGAAGGCCTTGGGCTGGAAGCCGAAGTACCCGAGTTTTCGCGAGGGGTATGCGGCGATTCTTGAGGGGCGCTGCTGACTTTCAGGCACTCTGAAACAACTGTGGGAGCGAGCTTGCTCGCGATGAGGCCATAACATCCAACATCATCGTTGACTGTTATGCCGCCATCGCGAGCGAGCTCGCTCCCACAGTGTTTTGTGGTTTTCTCAACGGACGCTTACTGCTTTTCGAGCAACCACTTGCGCTCACCCGGGGTGAACGAGGGCATCTCGTCCGCCTGCGCGGTGTTCACGGTCTGGAAAATCTCCAGTTCCTTGCCCTTGCGCGCAAAGATCCAGGCGTTGCCCTGGCCATTTTGTTGCAGCCACATATTGTCGTTGCCGCCGCTCATGGATGCGCAATCGCCGGCCAGGCACAACGCATAGCGGTCGCTGCCTGGCAGGCCGGTCACCTGGCCATCGGCCTGGAATTGCACGTTGCTGCCTTCGCCGGGACCGCTGACGATTGTCCAGCCGCCGCCCATGTAGGCTGAATACAGTGCACGCTCGAAGCTGGCGCCGATCGGAGCGCCCTCCGGCACCGGGATCTGGGCGCGGTCGAAGACCTGTTCGGGCTCGTTGTCGCTGGCGGACTGGCTCAGTTGCTTGCCGTCACGCTTCAGCTCGCTGGCCGAACTGCCATAAAAGTCGACTTTCCAGGCACCGGACTCTTCACCCAGCAGTTTGCCTTCGACGTTTTCAAAGCCGTTGGTGTAGCGGGCCTGACTGGCCTTGGTGTTGATGTCCCATTCCAGATTCGGGCCATAGGCCTGGAGCGCTTCACGCAGGGGGACACCTTTGGCTGCAGCATCGATCGCCACCTGGTTGATCCAGGTGCCGCTGACATCACGATCGGCAGGGTTGCTGGCACATCCGCCCAGGAACAGGGCGAGCAGCGAGAGAGCGAGCGCGTTGCGCATGGTGGAATCCTTTCAAGCTTTCTTTACAGCAGAGCAGTCGGCGCAGATTGGGGCTGCGCCGCTCGCATTACTCGATGACCAGGATGGCATCCATTTCAACCTGCGAACCCTTTGGCAGGGCTGCTACACCGATGGCGGCGCGGGCAGGGTAAGGCTGGTCGAAGTACTTGCCCATGATCTCGTTGACCTTGGCGAAGTGGCTCAGGTCGGTGAGGAAGATGTTCAGCTTGACGATGTCCTTGAACGAACCGCCAGCGGCTTCAGCCACGGCCTTGAGGTTCTCGAACACCTGGACGGTCTGGGCTTCGAAGCCTTCAACCAGTTCCATGGTTTTTGGGTCCAGGGGAATCTGACCCGACATGTAAACGGTGTTGCCAGCCTTGATCGCCTGGGAGTAAGTACCGATGGCGGCCGGGGCCTTGTCGCTGGTGATAACAGTCTTGGTCATGTATGACTCCTTGTAATGTGTTGGCGAGCTATGCACGCATGCGGGTGATGCGAATCACCCCGGACAAGGCGCGCAGTTTCTTGATCACGCGGGCCAGGTGCACGCGGTCGTGCACGCTGACCACCAACTGGACCACGCTGATGCGACCATCGCGTTCGTCCATGCTGATTTTCTCGATATTGCCGTCGGCCGCGTTGACGCTGCTGGCCAGCAGGGCGATCAGGCCGCGCTGGTGCTCCAGCTCGACGCGCAGCTCGACGTTGAATTCGCCGGTGACATCCTTGGCCCACGAGAGCTGGATGCATTTTTCCGGGTTGTGGCGGATTTCGCTGATGTTGCGGCAATTATCCAGGTGCACGACCATGCCTTTGCCGGCGGACAGGTGGCCGACAATCGGGTCGCCCGGGATCGGCGTGCAGCACTTGGCGTAGCTGAGCACCAGGCCTTCGGTGCCGCGAATCGCCAGCGGGCCTTCCGGACTTGGCAAATGTTCGCCTTCGCCCAGCAGTCGGCGGGCCACCACATAGGCCATGCGATTGCCCAGACCGATGTCTTCGAGCAAATCTTCGATCAGTTCGAGACGGTACTCGGTAAGCATGGCCTTGACGCGTTCAGCCGGGATTTTCTCCAGCGCGCTGTCGAAACCGTTGAGGACCTTGTTCAGCAGGCGTTCGCCGAGGCTGATGGATTCGGAGCGGCGTTGCAGTTTCAGTGCGTGGCGGATGTGCGTGCGCGCCTTGCCGGTGACCACGAAGTTAAGCCAGGCCGGGTTCGGGCGGGCGCCGGGGGCGCTGACAATCTCGACCGTGGAGCCGCTTTGCAGCGGTTCGGACAGCGGCGCGAGACGACGATTGATTCGGCAGGCAATACAGCTGTTGCCCACGTCGGTGTGCACTGCGTAAGCGAAGTCGACCGCGGTGGAGCCCTTGGGCAGCTCCATGATCCGGCCTTTGGGGGTGAACACGTAGACCTCGTCCGGGAACAGGTCGATCTTCACGCTTTCGATGAACTCCAGCGAGTTGCCGGCGCGTTGCTGCATTTCCAGCACGCCTTTGACCCACTGGCGGGCGCGGGCATGGGTGCCTTTGGGCTGCTCGTCGCCACTGGATTTGTACAGCCAATGGGCGGCGATGCCGTTGTTGGCCATCTCTTCCATTTCGCGGGTGCGGATCTGGATCTCGATCGGTACGCCGTGCATGCCGAACAGCGTGGTGTGCAGCGACTGATAGCCGTTGGCCTTGGGGATCGCGATGTAATCCTTGAAGCGTCCCGGCAGTGGCTTGTACAAATTATGTACAGCGCCCAGCACGCGGTAGCAGGTATCGACCTTGTCGACGATGATCCGGAACGCGTAGACGTCCATGATCTCGTTGAAGGCCCGACGCTTGCCGCGCATTTTCTTGTAGATGCCGTAGAGGTGTTTCTGCCGGCCGCTGACCTCGCCCTGGATGCCATCGATAGCCAGGCAGTGGCTCAAGGACTCTTCGATCTTGTTGACGATTTCCTTGCGGTTGCCCCGGGCGCGTTTGACCGCCTGGTAGATCCGCGCGGAACGCATCGGGTGCATGGCCTTGAAACCGAGGTCTTCGAATTCTATGCGGATGGCGTGCATGCCCAGCCGGTTGGCGATGGGCGCATAAATTTCCAGGGTTTCCTTGGCGATGCGTCGGCGTTTTTCGCCGGACAACACTTCCAGGGTGCGCATGTTGTGCAGACGGTCGGCTAGCTTGACCAGGATCACGCGAATGTCGCGGGCCATGGCCATGGCCATTTTCTGGAAGTTTTCAGCCTGGGCTTCCGCCTTGGTCTCGAAATTCATCTGGGTCAGTTTGCTGACCCCGTCGACCAGTTCGGCCACGGTTTCGCCGAACTGCGCTTGCAGCGCTTCCTTGGCAATGCCGGTGTCTTCGATCACGTCATGCAGCATTGCAGCCATCAGGCTCTGATGGTCCATGTGCATGTCGGCAAGAATATTCGCAACCGCGAGTGGGTGCGTGACGTACGCCTCGCCGCTACGGCGGCGTTGGCCGTCGTGGGCTTGTTCGGCGTAGAAATACGCTCGGCGGACCAGGTTTACCTGGTCCTTGCCGAGGTAGGTCGATAAGCGATCGGCGAGGGCGTCTATGCTCGGCATGATATCTCCTGCCGTAAGCTTTTATCCCGCGCCGTGCTACGTCGACCAGGCATAGGCTTAGACGGCCTCGTTGGACTCGTCCTCGAATGCAGCAAAAAGCGGTTCATCTTCAACGATTTCGGCTTCGGCGATAGCTGCGTAGTCGATCAGGCCTTCAGCGATTTCGCGCAGGGCGACGACGGTAGGCTTGTCGTTTTCCCATGCTACTTTCGGCTCTTTGCCGCCGGTGGCCAGTTGACGGGCACGCTTGGTAGAGAGCATGACCAGCTCAAAGCGGTTATCCACGTGTTCTAGGCAGTCTTCAACGGTTACGCGGGCCATGGTCTTCCTCGTAGCAAATGCAATATGCGCGCTGCCCGGATGGGCGAGCGGACTCAACAGTTTAAAAAATCACCAGCGATTAGGGAAGCGCTGATTTTTTGACCAAGCCCTTCAACGCGCTGCAAGTACCAATGTAAAGCCCTTGCAGCTGTTTTGGGAAGAGCTGTCAGGCAAGCAATTCAGCAAGTAATTTGCCGTGGCGCTGCTGCTGGCGTTTCTGAATCAGCTGATTGGCGCGGAAAATCGCCTTCAGATCGTGCAGTGCGTGGGCGAAATCGTCGTTGATGATCAAGTAGTCGTAGTCGACATAGTGGCTCATTTCGCTGACGGCTTCGCGCATCCGGCCGTCAATGATCTCGTCACTGTCCTGGCCGCGATTGGTCAGGCGCTGGTGCAGGGCCTGTAATGACGGCGGCAAAATGAAGATCGAGCGGGCCTGAGGCATCAGCTTGCGCACTTGCTCGGCACCTTGCCAGTCGATTTCCAGAATCAGGTCGTGGCCTTCGTCCAGGGTCTGCTGCAGGTGGCTTTGCGAAGTTCCGTAGAGATTGCCGAACACTTCGGCGCGCTCGAGGAAATCTCCGTGCTCGATCATTTTCACGAACTCGCTACGGTCGACGAAGTGATAGTTCACGCCATTCACTTCACCGGGGCGCATGGCGCGGGTGGTGTGGGAGACCGAGACGCGGATCTCCGGATCGGCGTCGGTCAGGGCCTTGACCAGACTGCTCTTGCCCGCGCCAGAAGGGGCGGAAATGATGTACAGGGTGCCAGTGCTGTGTGTCATGTCGGGGTAGCCTTACTCAATATTCTGCACTTGTTCGCGCATCTGCTCGATCAACACCTTGAGGTTGACCGCAGCCTGGGTGCTGCGCGGGTCGAAGGCTTTGGAGCCCAGTGTGTTGGCTTCGCGATTGAGTTCCTGCATCAGGAAGTCCAGGCGCCGACCGGCAGCGCCGCCGGATTTGAGCACCCGGCGAACTTCGATGATGTGGGTGCTCAGGCGATCCAGTTCTTCGGCGACGTCGCTTTTTTGCGCGAGCATGACCATTTCCTGTTCCAGGCGCTGCGGGTCCATCTCGGCCTTCATGTCGGCGAAGCGGTCGAGGACTTTCTGGCGCTGGGTGGCGAGCATTTGCGGGACCAGTTCGCGCAAAGTCACCACGTCGTCTTCGATGGAGGTCAGACGCTCGTTGATCAGCCGCGCCAACTCCGCGCCTTCGCGCTCGCGGCCGGCCTTGAGTTCCTTGAGGCCCTGATTGAACAGAGCCAGCGCTTCGGCGTTCAAGGCTTGCGGATCGATGGCGTCGCCTACCAGTACGCCGGGCCAGGCCAGGACTTCCAGCGGGTTCAGCGCAGCCGGGTTCTTGATCAGGCTGGCGATGGTCTCGGCGGCGGCGACCAGTTGCGCGGCACGTTCCTGATCAATTTGCAGCGCCTTGCCGGTGTTTTCTTCGGTGAAGCGCAGGGTGCATTCGAGCTTGCCCCGCGATATACCCTGGCGCAGGGCTTCACGAACAGCGCCCTCGAGGTCGCGAAAGGACTCCGGCAGGCGCAGGTGGGGTTCCAGGTAGCGGCTGTTGACCGACCGCAGCTCCCAGCTCAGGGTGCCCTGGACGCCGGCGTTTTCGACGCGGGCGAAGGCGGTCATGCTGTGCACCATGGCGGTACCTCGCAATGCAGATCGGCACCGAACCGAGGTTCCGGGAATCCGATATCAATGAATTAAAGCCGACTGACGGCAAAGGCGCAGGATTGTAGCGCAGTGGCGCGGATGCGCCCAAACACACGGTGTGACAAAGAGCGGCAGGCCTTCGCCGACGTGCGGTGCAGAGCCCTCGGTCGTCGGCGGAATTTTTTAGACGTGCCCAGTGGCGGCCGGCGGCTCTATAATGCTCCGCAGTTTTCCGTCCCCAGTACAGGTACTCCCTATGATACGTCCAAGTGGTCGCGCTGCCGATCAGCTCCGCTCGATCCGCATCACCCGCAACTACACCAAACACGCCGAGGGTTCTGTGCTGGTCGAGTTCGGTGATACCAAGGTCATCTGCACCGTCAGCGTTGAGCCGGGCGTACCGCGTTTCCTGAAAGGCCAGGGCCAGGGTTGGTTGACTGCCGAGTACGGCATGCTGCCGCGTGCTACCGGCGAGCGTAACCAGCGTGAAGCCAGCCGTGGCAAGCAAGGTGGTCGCACCCTGGAAATCCAGCGTCTGATCGGTCGCTCCCTGCGCGCTGCGCTGGACATGTCCAAGCTGGGCGACGTCACCCTGTACGTCGACTGCGATGTGATCCAGGCCGATGGCGGTACCCGCACGGCTTCGATTACCGGTGCCATGGTTGCGCTGATCGATGCCTTGAAAGTCATCAAGAAGCGTGGCGGCCTGAAGGGTGGTGACCCGGTCAAACAGATGATCGCTGCTGTCTCCGTGGGCATGTACAAGGGTGAGCCGGTGCTTGACCTCGACTACCTGGAAGACTCGGCCGCCGAGACGGACCTGAACGTGGTGATGACCAGCGCTGGTGGTTTCATCGAAGTCCAGGGCACTGCCGAAGGCGCGCCGTTCCAGCCTGAAGAGTTGAACGCCATGCTCGAGCTGGCGAAGAAAGGCATGAACGAGATCTTCGAACTGCAAAAGGCCGCATTGGCCGACTGACCGGACTGCTCCAGGCAAGGAGGACGCCATGAGTGATGAGCAACTGCCACTGCCCACGCCGAGCCAAGAGGTGCGTCAGTGGGCCATGTTTTGCCACTTGTCCGCCTTGCTGGGGATCTGGATTCCGTTTGGCACGATCATCGGCCCGCTGATTCTCTGGCAGATGAAGCGCGAGATGGACCCGTTCATCGATGCTCAGGGCAAGGAAGCGCTGAACTTTCAGATCTCCGTCGCCATTGCCTCGGCCATTTGCTTCTTGCTGATGGTGGTGATTATCGGGTTCTTCCTGTTTGGCCTGATCGCCATCGGTGCGCTGGTGCTGACGATCATCGCCGGGGTGAAGGCCAATGAAGGGCAGCCTTATCGGTATCCGTTCACCTGGCGGTTGATCAAGTAAGCCAGGACGCTGATGCTGTTTTAAGCGCAGTTCAATACAAATGCCCCGACATGTTGGGGCATTTGTATTTTTGCAATCAGATTAATCTCTAATGTTGCGTACTTGGTCGCTCGCTGTTCAAGCGAAGTTCATTCGTGCAAATAAAACTTCTTACACGTTTAGTCACAAACTGCAAAGCTCAGTGCAGCTTGTATGCTTGGCAATGAGGCTTGGCGATTGATAAAGTTGCCGCAAGTAATATTTATAATGAAATATTTCGATATATTCGGACCATTGACGGCCTCTGAATCCAATACTAGTCAGTGTTGAGATGGATCAACCTGTTCAAGAGGCGTGCCCAGGTAAAAAGTTCGCCCCTGAATGTTACGGCAAGAATATCCCAAATGCTTCAGCTCGATTTTTATGGAACACTTGTTGCCGCCTCTTTAGTACTTTTGCTGGGGCGCGCTCTTGTCTCACGTATTGGCTTTTTACGTATTTATAATATCCCGGAGCCTGTAGCAGGCGGCCTGGTGGTTGCTTTGGGCCTTCTGGCTTTGAGAACCCTCGATTTTGAAATCCGATTTGATACCTCGCTGCAAACTCCCTTGATGTTGGCGTTTTTTGCCACCATCGGCTTGAGTGCAGACTTCGCCAGCCTGAAGAAGGGCGGGCGCGTCGTGGGGATCTTTCTGCTGGCGGTTGTCGGACTTCTGGTGATCCAGAATGCGATGGGCATCGGACTCGCAACGGCGTTGGGGCTCGATCCCTTGATGGGCTTGCTGACGGGTTCGATTACCTTGGCAGGCGGCCACGGTACAGGTGCTGCGTGGGGGGCGACGTTCAGCGAGAAGTTCGGTCTGGCGTCTGCCTCTGAACTGGCCATGGCCTCTGCGACGTTTGGCCTGGTGCTGGGCGGTTTGATTGGTGGGCCGGTTGCCCGCCTGCTCATCAGCCGTGTCCAGACACCCGGCCTCGAGCAGGAAAAGCCACGGTTGCCCAAGGGTTTTGAGCAGCCGAACAAAGAGCGCTCGATCACGTCATTTTCACTTGTCGAGACACTGGCTCTGATCGCGGTCAGCCTGCTGACGGGCTCACTCCTGAATGGGTGGCTTCAAGGAACCGCATTTGAGTTGCCGACATTCGTTTGCGTGTTGTTCGTGGGCGTGGTTTTACGAAACGGGCTTTCGGCGCTTGGCGTGTATCAGGTGTTTGAGCGTGAAGTCTCAGTGCTGGGGAACGTCAGCTTGTCGCTGTTTCTGGCGATCGCTCTGATGTCGCTCAAGCTGTGGGATCTGGCTGCACTGGCTTTGCCGATCTTCATCATCCTGGCTGCACAAACGCTGGTCATGGCACTGTTCGCGATTTTTGTGACGTTCAGGATGATGGGCAGTAACTACGATGCGGCTGTACTGGCGTCAGGGCACTGCGGTTTTGGACTGGGTGCCACGCCAACAGCCATCGCTAACATGCAAGCGGTGACACAGCGCTACGGACCTTCGCAGATAGCCTTCCTGGTGGTGCCAATGGTGGGTGCTTTCTTCATCGACATCATTAATGCGATCGTGATCAAGTTGTACCTTGCACTGCCGTTTATCGCCGCGGCTTGAAGTTCAGGTCGCTGGGAGCCCCTGGATAGAGCGCATAAAAAATGCCCGTATCTTGCGATACGGGCATTTTTTCGACTGTCTATCAGACTGCTCAGTGAAAAATCACTTAGATCGTCAGCGTCCAGTCGTAGTCCACGATCAGCGGTGCGTGTTGCGAGAACCGCGGCTGGCGTGGCAAGCGTGCGCTACGCACGAAGCGGCGCAGGCCTGGGGTCAGCAGTTGATAGTCGAAGCGCCAACCGAGGTTAAGCATCTCCGCCTGTTCGTTGTCTGGCCACCAGCTGTACTGGTCGCCTTCACGGCTGACTTCACGCAGGGCATCGACATAACCCATGTTGCCGACAATCTCGTCCATCCAGGCACGTTCAGGTGCCAGGAAGCCCGGAGATTGCTGGCTGTCGCGCCAGTTCTTGATATCCAGCTTCTGTTGCGCCACATACAGCGAGCCACAGTAAATGTACTCGCGACGTTTGCGCCGCTGTTTATCCAGATAACGGGCGAAGTCGTCCATTAGCTTGAACTTCTGATTCAAGTCTTCATCGCCGTTCTGCCCCGAAGGGAGCAGCAAGGTCGCGATGCTGACCTTGTCGAAATCGGCTTGCAGGTAGCGCCCGTAGCGGTCGGCCGTCTCGAAACCGAGACCGCTGATGACAGCCTTCGGTTGCAACCGCGAATACAAAGCCACGCCGCCTTGGGCGGGGACTTCGGCATCGCAGGCATAAAGGAAGTAGCCATCCAGTTGGAAGGCTGGGTCATCCAGTTCAAAGGCGGAGGCACGGGTGTCCTGCAGGCAGATGACGTCGGCATTCTGTGCTTGCAGCCAACTGAGCAAACCACGCTCGACTGCAGCCTGAATACCATTGACGTTCACACTGATGATCCGCATAAATGGCCCCAAAAATCGCGTGCGTGTATGATACACGGCGTCAAGCTAATTAGCTAAATCCGTGGTATTTGGGGTTTTTTCATGCAAGCGTATCAGCGCGATTTCATCCGTTTTGCCATCGATCGCGGCGTTTTGCGCTTCGGTGAGTTCACCCTGAAGTCCGGGCGCACCAGTCCTTACTTCTTCAATGCGGGCCTGTTCAACTCGGGTTCGGCCCTGGCGCAACTGGGTCGTTTCTACGCCGCTGCCATTGCCGAGAGCGGCATTGCGTTCGACGTGCTGTTTGGACCGGCTTACAAAGGCATCCCGTTGGCGGCGACCACCGCCGTGGCACTGGCCGAACATCACAACCGTGACCTGCCATGGTGCTTCAACCGCAAGGAAGCCAAGGCCCATGGCGAAGGCGGCAGCCTGGTCGGCGCACCGTTGACCGGCGATGTGCTGATCATCGACGACGTAATCACCGCTGGCACCGCGATCCGTGAAGTGATGCAAATCATCGCTTCCCAGGACGGCGCCAAGGCCGCCGGCGTGCTGATCGCCCTGAACCGTCAGGAACGTGGCAACGGCGAATTGTCGGCGATCCAGGAGGTCGAGCGTGACTTCGGCATCCCGGTGATCAGCATCGTTTCGCTGAATCAGGTGCTGGAATTCCTGGCGGATGACCCGCAGCTCAAGCAGCATCTGCCGGCCGTGGAAGCCTACCGCGCCCAGTTCGGCGTCTGATGGCTTTGTGACATACCTGTGGGAGCGAGCTTGCTCGCGATAGCTATTTATCAGCCAGCATAACCGTCGACTGACACTCCGTCATCGCGAGCAAGCTCGCTCCCACAGGGAAGGCGACACAAATAAAAAGACCCCGCTCAGCCAGGCCGAGCGGGGTCTTCTTGTTTGCGCTATCGCTTAAGGACGCTTGCGATTGCTGATCAGGGTGCCCACGCCGGTATCGGTGAAGATTTCCAGCAGGATCGCGTTCGGCACGCGACCGTCGATGATCAGCGAGCTGCCCACGCCGCCCTGGACCGCTTCCAGTGCGCAGCGGATCTTCGGCAGCATGCCACCGTAGATGGTGCCGTCGGCGATCAGGTCGTCGACTTGCTGGGTTGTCAGGCCGGTCAGGACCGTGCCCGACTTGTCCATCAGGCCGGCGATGTTGGTCAGCAGCATCAGCTTCTCGGCTTTCAAAGCTTCGGCGACTTTACCGGCCACCAGGTCAGCGTTGATGTTGTACGACTCGCCGTTGGCGCCGACACCGATGGGTGCGATCACCGGAATGAAATCGCCCTTGACCAACAGGTTCAGCAGGTCGGTATTGATGCCGACTACTTCGCCCACGTGGCCAATGTCGATGATTTCCGGGGTGGTCATTTCCGGCGTCTGACGGGTAACAGTGAGCTTCTTCGCGCGAATCAGCTCGGCGTCTTTACCGGTCAGGCCGATGGCGCTGCCGCCGTGACGGTTGATCAGGTTGACGATGTCTTTGTTGACCTGGCCGCCGAGGACCATTTCCACCACGTCCATGGTCGCCGCGTCGGTGACGCGCATACCGTCGACGAAATGGCTCTCGATCGACAGGCGCTTGAGCAGGTCACCGATTTGCGGGCCGCCACCGTGAACCACCACCGGGTTGATGCCCACGGCCTTCATCAGCACGATGTCGCGGGCGAAGCCGGTTTTCAGCTCCTCGCTTTCCATCGCGTTGCCGCCGTATTTGATCACCAGGGTCTTGCCGACATAACGGCGGATGTAAGGCAACGCTTCGGACAGGACCTTGGCGGTGTTGGCGGCGGCTTCGCGTTCGAGGGTCATTCAGGGCTCCGGGTGAATCAGAACGGTAGTTGGAGATCAGGTGCAACGCGCTTGAGCTGGATGTGGAACACATCCTTGATGCGTTGCAGTTCAGCCTCGTCATCGGCCTCGAAACGCAGCACCAGCACCGGTGTGGTGTTGGATGCGCGTACCAGGCCCCAGCCTTTGGCATAGTCGACTCGCACGCCGTCAATGGTGGTCAGGTCGGCGCCTGCGCCCCACTGCGCATCGTGCAATGCATCAATGATGCTGAATTTGCTCTCTTCGGTCACATGGATATTGATTTCCGGCGTAGAAATATCGTTCGGGAAGGTCGCGAACAGCTCTTCGGCCGAGGATTTTTCCTTGCTGAGGATCTCCAGCAAGCGCGCGGCGCTGTAAATGCCGTCGTCGAAACCGAACCAGCGCTCCTTGAAGAAGATGTGCCCGCTCATTTCGCCAGCCAGCAGGGCGCCGGATTGTTTCATTTTCTTTTTGATCAACGAGTGACCGGTCTTCCACATTAACGACCGGCCACCGTATTCCTTGATCAGCGGAATCAGGCGGCGAGTGCATTTGACGTCGAAGATGATCTCGGCGCCCGGGTTGCGCGCCACGACGTCGCGGGCGAACAGCATCAGCAGGCGGTCCGGGTAGACGATGCTGCCGGTGTTGGTCACCACGCCGACGCGGTCGCCATCGCCGTCGAAGGCCAGGCCAATGTCAGCGTTGGTTTCCTTGACCTTGGCGATCAGGTCCACGAGGTTTTCAGGCTTGCCCGGGTCCGGGTGGTGGTTCGGGAAGTTGCCATCCACCTCGCAGAACAGCGGGATGACTTCACAGTTCAGCGCTTCGATCAGTTGCGGGGCGATCACGCCGGCGGCGCCGTTGCCGCAGTCCACGACCACTTTCAGGCGACGGGCCAGCTTGATGTCCTGGACGATTTCGGTGGTGTAGCGGTCGAGGATCTCGACCTGGGTGATGCTGCCCTGGCCGCTGCTCAGGTTGTTGGTCTTGAGGCGGTCATGCAGGGCCTGGATCTGTTCGTTGGCCAGGGTGTCGCCGGCAATGACGATCTTGAAGCCGTTGTAGTTCGACGGGTTGTGGCTGCCGGTAAGCATCACGCCGGATTTGCCGGCGAGCACGTTGGCGGCGTAGTAGAGCGCCGGAGTCGGGACCAGGCCGACATCACTGACGTGGCAGCCGCTGTCGGCGATGCCTTTGATCAGTTGCGCGACCAGCTCCGGGCCGGACAAGCGGCCATCGCGCCCGACGGACACGTTTGGCTCGCCCTGGGCCAGGCTTTGGGAGCCGACGGCGCGGCCGATCCAGTAAGCGGTTTCAGCGTTCAGGAATTCCGGGACGGTGCCGCGGATGTCATAGGCGCGAAAGATGCTGTCAGGGAACTTGGGTGCGACTTTGGCCGGGGTGTTCATCTGTGGAAATGCTCCATCTCGAAAGTGGCTGGACAGGCCGCCGATTCATTCGGCAGCAGGTTCAAACTGAAGGGTATGACGGCGTTTTCCACAGAGAGTTCGTGGTATGAAAGGGCCATGATGCCCCTGACGGTAGGGGTTTGACCGGGCAATGCCTTGATTTTCGGAGCTAAACCTTGCAGATGACAATTTGAATTTTGTGGCGAGGGAGTCCGTTCCACCGCCACAAGAAGAGCGTGACCGGATCAACGGGTACCGGTATGACCGAAACCGCCAGTGCCGCGCTCGGTTTCAACAAACTCTTCAACCATTTCGAAGTGAGCCTGCACTACCGGTACCAGCACCAATTGCGCCAGGCGCTCGCCAACCGGCATGGTGAATTCGGTCTGGCCACGGTTCCAGCAGGAGACCATCAATGGGCCTTGGTAGTCGGAGTCGATCAGCCCCACCAGGTTGCCCAGCACGATGCCGTGCTTATGGCCCATCCCCGAGCGCGGAAGAATCAGCGCTGCCAGGTTCGGGTCGCCGATATAGACCGACAGACCAGTGGGGATCAGCACGGTTTCACCCGGCTTGATCACGGTGTCCTGTTCCAGCATGGCGCGCAGGTCGAGGCCGGCGGAGCCCGGTGTGGCGTATTGCGGCAGCGGGAATTCGGTACCGATGCGGGGGTCGAGGATCTTGGCTTGCAAAGCGTGCATGTAAATTAAACCTGGTTCAGACGTTCGGCGATAAAAGTGATCAGCTGGCGAGCAATCTTGCTCTTGCTGGTCTGGGCGAAAAGTGTGGCGTGTAGCTCACGGTCGATCACGCTGCAGGCGTTTTCTTCGCTGTTGAAGCCAATGCTCGGGTTGGCGACGTCGTTGGCGACGATCAAATCGAGGTTCTTGTCTTTCAGCTTGCGCGCAGCGTAATCGAGCAGGTGTTCGGTCTCGGCGGCGAAACCGACACTGAACGGGCGGTCGGGGCGGGTGGCGATGGTGGCCAGGATGTCCGGGTTACGCACCATCTGTAGCAATAAGCCGTCGCCGTTTGTAGGATCTTTCTTGAGTTTCTGTGGGGCAACGACTTCCGGGCGGTAGTCCGCGACTGCTGCCGAGGCGATGAACAGGTCGCAAGGGATCGCCGCTTCACAAGCGGCCAACATGTCGCGGGCGCTGACCACATCGATGCGGGTGACGCGATCCGGGGTCGGCAGATGCACCGGGCCGGTGATCAGGGTTACGCGGGCACCGGCTTCCACGGCGGCTTCGGCCAGGGCAAAGCCCATTTTCCCGGAGCTGTGGTTGGTGATGTAGCGCACCGGGTCGATGTTTTCCTGGGTCGGACCGGCCGTGATCAACACGTGTTTACCGGTCAGTGCCTGACGCTGGAAGCAGTCGGCAGCGCATTGGGCGAGTTCAAGGGCTTCGAGCATGCGCCCCAGGCCCACGTCGCCGCAGGCCTGGCTGCCGGAAGCCGGGCCGAAGACCTTGATGTCGCGGCTTTCGAGGGTTTGCAGGTTGGCCTGGGTCGCCGGATCGCGCCACATCGCCTGGTTCATTGCCGGTGCAACGGCGACCACCGCGTCGGTGGCCAGCACCAGCGTGGTCAGCAGGTCGTCGGCAATGCCTTGGGCCAGACGGGCGATCAAGTCCGCCGTGGCGGGGGCGATCAGTACCAGGTCGGCCCATTTGGCCAGTTCGATGTGGCCCATGGCCGCTTCGGCCGCCGGGTCCAGCAGGTCCAGGTGGACCGGGTGCCCGGACAGGGCCTGCATGGTCAGCGGGGTGATGAACTCTGCGCCGCCACGGGTCATGACCACGCGCACTTCCGCGCCCTGATCGATCAGGCGGCGAACCAGGTCGGCGCTCTTGTAGGCAGCGATGCCGCCGCCGACGCCCAGAACAATGCGTTTCCGATACAGCCGCTGCATAGGCCTGCCTTTCAATTCGTTGGTGACATACGTGGCGAACCCCCCTCCCCAGGGTGAATTCGCCCGCAAAAAAGATGGGCTACGATATCACAGCGACCGCTATGGAACAGCGGTGCCCACAGACAGGGAGGTGCTATGAGTATTCGCGATTGGCCGGCGGCGGAACGGCCGCGGGAGAGGTTGCTTGAACAGGGCGCGGGAAGCCTTTCGGATGCCGAACTGCTGGCGATCTTTTTACGCACGGGCGTGGTGGGTAAAAGTGCAGTAGATCTGGCGCGACACCTGTTGAATCAGTTTGGCAGCCTGCGTTTGCTGCTTGAGGCCGATCAGGAAACGTTCAGCAAGCAGTTGGGACTTGGGCCGGCGAAATTTGCACAGTTGCAGGCTGCGCAAGAAATGAGCAGGCGTCATCTGGCCGAGCGTGCGCGCCAAAAATCGGCACTGGAGAATCCTCACGCGGTTCGCGAGTACCTGAAATCGATGCTGCGCCATGAGCCACACGAGGTATTTGGTTGCCTGTTTCTCGATTCCAAGCATCAGGTGCTGACGTTTGAGACGCTGTTTCGCGGCTCCATCGACAACACCAGTGTTCATCCGCGAGAGGTGGTCAAGCGCGCCTTGGCCAACAACGCAGCGGCATTGATCCTCTGCCACAATCATCCTTCGGGCAACACCGACCCCAGTCAGTCCGACCGGGTGCTGACCAAGCGCCTGCAAAAGGCGCTGGAGTTGATTGACGTGCGGGTGCTTGACCATTTCATCATCGGCGACGGCGATCCGTTGTCCATGGCGGAGTATGGGTGGATGTAGGCAGGATGATGCGAGCCCCTGTAGGAGCGAGCCTGCTCGCGATGGCGTCGTGTCAGTCACCTTGTCCGATAATTGAAAGAATGCAATCGCGAGCAGGCTCACTCCTACAGGTTTTGTGTATGGCGGGTTATTTGAAATTGACCTTCGAATAATCCTGTCGACCGAACGGGCTGACCGAGTATCCCTCGACATCCTTGCGCGTCAGCGCGAAAGCAGTTGGGTGGGCCAGGGGCAACCACAGCGCCTGCTGCTGGATCTGCGTCTGCGCCTGTTCGTAGAGCTTGCTACGCACACCTTGCTCGCCAGTGGTCTTGCCGGCGCTGATCAGCTTGTCCAGATCCTGGTTGCAGTAACGGGCGAAGTTGGTCCCGGACTTGACCGCGGCGCAGGAAAACTGCGGCGTGAGGAAGTTGTCCGGGTCACCGTTGTCGCCAGCCCACCCCATGAACAGCAAGTCGTGTTCACCGGCCTTGGCGCGGCGGATCAGCTCGCCCCATTCGATCACACGTATTTCTGCCTGAATGCCGATTTCGGCCAGGTCGGACTGCAGCAGTTGCGCACCGAGGCTCGGGTTGGGGTTGAGCAGGCTGCCGGAAGGGCGGGTCCAGATGGTGGTCTGGAAGCCTTCCTTGAGTCCGGCTTTGGCCATCAAGACTTTGGCCTTTTCGATGTCGTGAGGGTAGCCCGGCAGGTTTTTCGCGTAGCTCCAGGTGTTGGGCGGGTACGGACCGTTGGCCGCCTCGGCGGTGTCTTCGAACACGGCTTTGACATAGCTGGCCTTGTCGAAGGCAAGGTTGATGGCCTGACGCACTTCTGGCTTGTCCAGCGGCGGATGCTGGCTGTTGATGCCGACGAATGCGGTCATGAACGCGTCAGTCTTTTCGACTTTCAGAGCCGGCTCTTTCAGCGCTTCCTGTACGTCCAGAGGCTTGGGCGACAGGGCGATCTGGCATTCGTTACGGCGCAATTTCTGCAGGCGCACGTTGGCGTCCGGCGTGATTGCGAAGATCAGCGGGTCTACAGAGGGTTTACCGCCGAAGTATTCGGGGTTGGCTTTGTAGCGAACCGAGGCGTCCTTCTGGAAGCGCGTGAAAACGAACGGCCCGGTGCCGATTGGCTGGCTGTTGAGCTTCTCCGGCGTGCCGGCTTTCATCAGTTTGTCGGCGTATTCGGCCGAATAGATCGAGGCGAAGCCCATGCTCAGGGTCGCCAGGAAGGTCGAATCCGGGTGGTCGAGGGTGAAGCGCACGGTCTGCGGATCGAGGGCGTCGATCTTCTTGATCAGTGCAGGCAACTGCATCGATTGCGCATGCGGGAAGCCGCTCTGGGCGACTTTGTGCCACGCATTGGCCGGGTCGAGCATGCGTTCGAAGCTGAAAATCACATCCTCGGCGCTCAGGTCACGCGTTGGGGTGAAGTACTCCGTTCGATGGAATTTCACCAGCGGGTGCAACTTGAAGACGTAGGTCAGGCCGTCGGTGCTGACTTCCCAGCTGTCGGCGAGGCTGGCGACCACTTTGCCACTGGCTGTGTCGAAGTCCACCAGGCGGTTCATCAGCACATCGGCCGAGGCGTTGGTGGTGGTCAGCGAGTTGTACTGCACCACGTCGAAGCCTTCAGGGCTGGCTTCGGTGCAGACGCTCAGGGCGGCGGCAAAGGCCTGTGGGCTCAGCAGAAGCGGGGCGAGCAACAGCGGTAGGGCAGCGAGGCGCATGGTCGGCTTCCTTTACAGATCGAAGGCCCATCTGCAAGTGCAGTCTGGAAAAGGCTTACCCTAGTGGGCTCTTTTGCAAATGACTATCCCCTTTTTCATTTTGAGGAGACTATAGGCGACTGAATTTGCTGTGCAGCGGTTGAGCAAACTCCCTGGTCGGCTCGGTGAGCGATACTCTGCGACGAGCGGTCGCCATCGACGATAGCCTTTGTCCAAGGCGCTCGAAGCCCGGAAAACGGGGATTTTGTGAATTCTACGCACACTGAATGTTGTTGCTCTCCAGTCTTTCTGGTATAAAGCAGCGCTCTTTTCTAGGGGCCCGGTTCCTTCACTGTAGGTGTAGCCGGTAAGACCTCTAAAGAAACGCGGCGCCTGGCGCCAAATGACTGAGAGATTAAGCGGCCAACCCATGCCGGGTTGGGCATGTGGTTTTAGAGGGCTGAGGCATGTCTAGAGTATGTCAAGTTACCGGTAAGGGTCCGGTAACCGGGAATAACATTTCCCACGCAAACAACAAAACCCGTCGTCGTTTCCTGCCGAACCTGCAGCATCACCGCTTCTGGGTTGAAGAAGAGAAACGTTTTGTGCGTCTGCGCGTATCTGCCAAAGGCATGCGTATCATCGACAAGCGTGGCATCACTGTCGTGCTGGCCGAACTTCGCCGCGATGGCAAGGTTTAAGGGAGCTAATCATGCGTGAATTGATTCGTTTGATTTCGAGCGCCGGTACTGGTCACTTCTACACTACCGACAAGAACAAGCGTACTACCCCGGACAAAATCGAGATCAAGAAATATGATCCGGTTGTTCGCAAGCACGTGATCTACAAAGAAGGCAAAATCAAGTAATTGATTTTTCCCTCTTACAAAAAAGGCCCGTATCGCGAGATACGGGCCTTTTTTGTTGCCTGAGGGTTTTTGTGTCGGCTTTCAGGGGCTCTTCGCCGGCTCAAACACCTGAAATCTTCAAGCCTTCTGTTCAAACGCCACGTAGATCTTGCGGCATGGCTCCAGCACTTCCCAGGTGCCTTTGAACCCGGCCGGAATGACGAAGCGGTCACCGGCGCGCAAGGTCTTGGCGTTGCCGTCGCTGTCGCGTAGCACCGAAACACCCTGAACGATTTCGCAGTATTCGTGTTCGGTGAAGTTCACCATCCACTGGCCGACGGCACCTTCCCACACACCGGCGTTCAACTGACCACAAGGGCTGTTGTAGTGGTTGTAAACCGCTTGCTCCGGGTCGCCCTTGAGCACTTTGGCCGGGTCCGGACGGTAGCGTTCGGCGACGGTGGTAGCCTGGCTGAAGTCGACGACGTTCTGGATGTTCATTGTTGTTTTCCCTCCGTGATTACGGCGCGAGTGGTTGGTCAGCCCAAAGTCTATGTTTATTAAAATGAACATCGCAAGGCCGTTTGCCGGCGTTATGTCAAATATATTGAAACTTCATGGGCGGCTGGTTTAGGGTGGCGGATGCCTTGGGCCGAATAGCAGGCTGGCCGGGCAGAATTCCTGACAGCGCCCGCGAAGAACGCGGGTGTCGTATCAATAAGAGGAGGACATTCGCATGACCACCCTGACCCGTGCCGACTGGGAACAACGTGCCCGCGACCTGAAAATAGAAGGCCGCGCTTATATCAATGGCGAATACACCGACGCCGCCTCTGGCGAGACCTTCGAGTGCATCAGCCCGGTCGATGGCCGTCTGCTGGGCAAGATTGCCAGCTGTGACGCCGCCGACGCCCAGCGCGCCGTGGAAAACGCCCGCACCACCTTCAATTCCGGTGTCTGGTCGCGCCTGGCGCCGACCAAACGCAAATCCACCATGATCCGTTTCGCCGGCCTGCTCAAGCAGCACGCCGAAGAGCTGGCCCTGCTTGAAACTTTGGACATGGGCAAGCCGATCAGCGATTCCCTGCACATCGACGTTCCCGGCGCGGCGCAAGCTCTGAGCTGGAGCGGCGAAGCCATCGACAAGATCTACGACGAAGTCGCTGCAACCCCGCACGATCAACTGGGCCTGGTGACCCGTGAGCCGGTTGGCGTGGTCGGTGCCATCGTGCCGTGGAACTTCCCGCTGATGATGGCGTGCTGGAAGCTGGGTCCTGCGCTGTCCACCGGTAACTCGGTGATTCTCAAACCGTCGGAAAAATCGCCGCTGACGGCGATTCGCATCGCTGAACTGGCTGTCGAAGCCGGCATCCCGAAAGGCGTGCTGAACGTATTGCCGGGTTACGGTCACACAGTCGGCAAGGCCCTGGCCCTGCACAACGACGTCGACACCCTGGTATTCACTGGTTCGACAAAAATCGCCAAGCAGCTGCTGATCTACTCCGGCGAGTCGAACATGAAGCGCGTCTGGCTCGAAGCCGGCGGCAAGAGCCCGAACATCGTGTTCGCCGATGCGCCGAACCTGCAAGACGCTGCCGAAGCGGCTGCCGGTGCCATCGCCTTTAACCAGGGCGAAGTTTGCACTGCCGGTTCGCGCCTGCTGGTGGAGCGTTCGATCAAGGATAAATTCCTGCCGCTGGTGATCGAGGCGCTGAAAACCTGGAAGCCGGGCAACCCGCTGGACCCGGCGACCAACGTTGGCGCGCTGGTCGATACCCAGCAGATGAACACCGTGCTGTCCTACATCGAGTCCGGCCATGCCGACGGCGCCAAGCTGGTGGCCGGAGGCAAGCGTACGCTCCAGGAAACTGGCGGCACTTACGTTGAGCCGACGATTTTCGACGGTGTGAGCAACGCGATGAAAATCGCCCAGGAAGAAATCTTCGGCCCGGTACTGTCGGTCATTGCATTCGACAGCGCCGAAGAGGCCATCGCGATCGCCAACGACACGCCGTACGGCCTGGCCGCTGCGGTCTGGACGGCCGACATCTCCAAGGCTCACCTCACTGCCCGAGCACTGCGTGCCGGTAGCGTGTGGGTCAACCAGTACGATGGCGGCGACATGACCGCTCCGTTCGGTGGCTTCAAGCAGTCCGGCAACGGTCGCGACAAGTCCCTGCACGCGTTTGACAAGTACACCGAGCTGAAGGCGACCTGGATCAAGTTGTAGGTCGTTAAGGGAGGCCTGTTGTAAGCAGGCCTCCTGAACGACACAGATCCCTTGTGGGAGCGAGCTTGCTCGCGATAGCGGTGTAACAGTCGACTTCAATGTTGAATGTTGTACCGCTATCGCGAGCAAGCTCGCTCCCACAGTGTTTTGTGTTGTACATAAAAAATATCCACAGGAGCGTGGAACATGCGTTGGGCGACTTATTTCGCCGTTTTGGCATCTGTCCTGAGTGTCGGCCTGGCCCTGGGTGTCAGCATGCCGCTGGTGTCCTTTCGTCTGGAGAGTTGGGGCTACGGCTCGTTTGCCATTGGTGTGATGGCGGCGATGCCGGCCATCGGCGTCCTGTTGGGGGCGAAAATCTCCAGTCATTTGGCGGCGCGCTTCGGTACGGCCAATCTGATGCGCCTGTGCCTGTGGGCCGGGGCGGTTTCGATCGGTTTGCTGGCGCTGTTGCCGAGCTATCCGATCTGGTTGGTGTTGCGGCTGATGATCGGGGTGATCCTGACCCTGGTATTCATCATCGGTGAAAGCTGGATCAATCAACTGGTGGTCGAGCAATGGCGCGGGCGGCTGGTGGCGCTGTATGGCAGCAGCTACGCACTGAGTCAGCTGGCCGGGCCGGTGTTGCTGGGCTTCCTTGGCACCGAGCACGATTATGGTTTTTGGGTCGGCGTCGGTTTACTGATGGCTGCTCCGTTTCTGTTGCTGGGGCGCAGTGGTGCACCGAGCAGCGAGGCCAGCAGCGTGACCTTGAGTGATTTGCTCGCGTTCTGTCGTGGCCTGCCGGCGATTGCCTGGGCGGTGTCGCTGTTCGCCGCGTTCGAGGCGATGATTCTGACGCTGTTGCCGGTCTATTGCCTGCGCCAGGGCTTCACCACGGAGATCGCCCTGGCGATGGTCAGTACAGTGGTGGTCGGCGATGCAGTGCTGCAATTGCCGATTGGTGCGTTGGCCGATCGCTTGTCACGCCGTGCGTTGTTTACCGGCTGCGCAGTCGTCTTGCTGCTGTCGAGTCTGGCGATTCCGATGCTGATCGACACATTGCTGATCTGGCCGCTGTGGGTGTTGTTCGGCGCCAGCGCTGGCGGGTTATTCACCTTGTCGTTGATCCTGATCGGCGAGCGTTATCGCGACGATGCGCTGGTGCGGGCTAACGCCCACATCGCCCAGCTGTGGGGGATTGGTTGTCTGATCGGGCCGCTGTTGGCGGGCGCCGGCAGCCAGTGGATCAGCGGTCATGCGTTGCCGTTGCTGATGGCGGTGGGGGCCTTGGGCGTATTGATCGTGGTGTCGCGGCAAGGTGCGTTTGGGGCGATTGTCGAGCCGGCCTAGAGCATTTTCTCCAGCCCAACCGTATTGCTCAGCCACGCATTGAATCGCCGCCACGAACTACCTGGCTCCTTGGTCAGGGTGTGCATTTTTCCGTCGTCTTCGGTGGTCCAGACGATCTGATCGTTTTCCAGCTCCACCTGATAACTCAGGGCCGGTGCCATGCCCTGCAACGCCAGTTCACGGACCTGTGCGGCCAATTCCGGGCTGTCCACCAGCACGCCGACTTCGGTGTTCCACAGCACCGAGCGCGGATCGAAATTGAAAGAGCCGATAAAGGATTTCTGCTGGTCGAAGATCATCGCCTTGCTGTGCAGGCTGGAGTCAGAGCTGTGATAGGCGCTGCTGGAAAACAGATGCGGCCCGCTACCGCTGCCGCCGCCCTCACCGGGCTGGCTACGCAATTCGTAGAGCTTCACGCCGTGCTCCAGCAGCGCCCTGCGATAGGGGGCGTAGCCACCGTGTACGGCGGGAACGTCCGTGGCTTCCAGTGAATTGGTCAGCAAACTCACGGAAACGCCGGCATCGGCGCGCCCGGTCAGGTACACCAGTCCCGGCTGGCCGGGCACAAAGTAGGCCGAGATCATGATCAGTTCTTTGCTGACGTTGTTGAGTTCAGGTGCCAGTTGCGTGGTCAGCAGCAACTGCGGATCGGGCTCGCCCTTGGCCAGTACCTTGCTCGGCGCATCCCACAATGCCTGGTTCCAGGCCCAGATCAGTTCGCGGCGCCAGATGTCCAGGCGCGGGTGGGTGGTGAAGGTCATCAAGTGTTTGTAGAGCGCGTGATTTTGTTTTCGCGTTTCCGCCAGGGACTCTTCCAGCCGGGTGCGGGTGTTTTCCAGGTCCTGGGGGGAAGGTTTGCTCGACAGGAACTCGTCGATCGGCTTGCTCAGGGCGCTGTTCCAGTACTGGTCGAAACTGTGCCCGAGTTGCTCGGCAACCGGACCGACACTGAGCATGTCGATGTCGGTGAAATTCATGTTGGGCTTGGCATCGTAATACTCGTCCCCCAGATTGCGTCCTCCGACGATGGCCATGCTGTTGTCCGCCAGCAACAGCTTGTTGTGCATGCGTCGATGTTGTTGCGACAGATTGAACAGCCGGCCCACGGTACGGGTCACGCCGGTGCTGCGACCAAGATTCAGCGGATTGAACACGCGGATCTGGATTTTCGGATGCGCGGCGAGGGTGGCGATGACCCGGTCCAGGCCGTCGCTGGCGGTGTCGTCGAGCAGTACCCGCACCCGTACGCCCCGATCGGCAGCTTTTAGCAATTCCTCGATCAACATGCGCGTGCTGATGCCGTCGTGCACGATGTAGTACTGCAAATCGAGGCTGCTTTGGGCATTGCGTATCAGTTCGGCACGGGCGGTGAAGGCCTCGGTGCTGTCCGATAGCAGGCGAAAGCCCGATTGCCCCTTGTAAGGTGCAGCCTGTGCCTGGACCGAGCGACCGAATGCCGAGTCTGAAGCCGGTAGCGCCTGGCTCGGTACACGCTGAACGTCGAAGCTGGAGCAACCGCCCAGGAACGTGGCGAGCAGCAAAAGAGCAAGCAGGGGCTTTCTGGCTCTCACGTAGGATCGTTCCGTTTGGCGGCGCAGTTAGGCATATGGACGCTGATTCCCGAATAAAAGTCAGTCGCTCAGCTGATCGGTTTCCGCCAGCAGTTTGAACGCTGTCGCACCGACCTTGCGCACCGCGTCTTCGATCTGCGGTGTTGGTTTGGCAGCGTAGTTCATGCGCAGGCAATTGCGGTACTTGCCCGAGGCGGAGAAGATGCTGCCCACGGCAATCTGTACGCCCTGGTCGTGCAGGGCACGATTCAGTTTCAGGGTGTCGAAGCCGTCCGGCAATTCCACCCACAGCATGAAACTGCCTTGCGGACGACTGGCACGGGTGCCGGCCGGGAAGTAGCGGCTTACCCAATCGATCATCAGGTCGCGATTGCGTTGGTATTGCGTGCGCATCCGCCGCAAATGCGGCTCGAAATGGCCGCCCTTGAGAAATTCGGCGATGGCGATCTGCGGTTGTGGCGCGGTGGAGCCGGTGCTGATGTATTTCATGTGCAGCACCCGTTCCAGATAACGGCCCGGCGCGACCCAGCCGATACGCAGGCCCGGCGCCAGGGTCTTGGAAAACGAACTGCACAACAGGACGCGACCGTCCTCGTCGAAGGATTTGATCGTGCGCGGGCGTGGATAGGTATAGGCCAGTTCGCCATACACATCGTCCTCGATGATCGCCACGTCAAACCGTTGCGCGAGCGTCAACAACGCACGTTTGCGCGACTCGGGCATGATGTAGCCCAACGGGTTGTTGCAGTTGGGGGTCAGCTGTATGACCTTGATCGGCCACTGCTCCAGCGCCAGTTCCAGCGCTTCGAGGCTGATGCCGGTCAGTGGATCGGTGGGGATTTCCAGGGCTTTCATGCCCAGGCCCTTGAGGGTCTGCATGGCACCGTGAAAGCTCGGCGAGTCCACCGCCACAATGTCCCCCGGCTCGCAAGTCGCGCGAATGCTGGTGGACAGCGCTTCATGGCATCCAGTGGTGACCACCAGATCGCTGGCGCCCAACTGGCAGCCGGAATCGAGCATCAGGCGAGCGATTTGTTCGCGCAGTTCGAGGTTGCCGTGGATATTGTCGTAATACAGGCCAGGCATATCCTGCCGCCGGCTGATTCGCGCCAGGTCACGCAGCAGAGGCTTCATGGTCGGACTGGTGATATCCGGCATGCCGCGCCCGAGTTGCACCACATCTTTGCGTGGTACGGCGCGGATCAATTCCAGCACCTGATCCCATTGCGAAATGTCCACCGGCCTTTGAGCCGGGCGGCCGACTGCCGGCAAGTCCGGCAATTCGCGACTGGCCGGAACGAAGTACCCGGACTTGGGTCGTGGCATGGCCAGCCCGCTGTCCTCCAGCACCCGATAGGCCTGCTGCACCGTGCTCAGGCTGACGCCGTGCTCGACACTCAGCGCCCGTACCGAGGGCAGCCGGTCACCGGGGCGATAGAAGCCCTGTTCGATACGTGTGCCGAGCAACTCGGCGAGGTTGACGTAAAGGGTCATGATGCAGCCTCGATTGGTGGGATTCGGTTAACCAGTACAGATCAGGCAAGAAATCAGGATTCAGTGGCGGAATCGACAAAACTGTATTGAGTTAATACAGTTGTTTTGAATCTGTAATGCTTTTTCGCGCCCGCGCATCATGGAACCTCTGGCTACCCAAGTAAACAGGAGCATCCAAGATGAACGGTTTGAGCGATGTGCGGCTGACGTTACACAGTCAGGAACTGGCGGCAGGGCAGAACAACGGCACGCGGGAGGCGGGCATGCACAATGTGTCGTCCGGCCAGAGTCGTTGGGATCAGTTCTGGCGTCGGCTGCACACGCGCAAGGCGTTGCTGGCGCTGACGGTCGACCAGCTCAAGGATATCGGGCTGACGCGGGAGCAGGCGCGAGAGGAGGGGCTGAAGCCTTTCTGGAGGATCTGAGTTTTGCGACGGCCTCCCGGGCCTCTTCGCGGGCAAGCCCGCTCCCACAGGTTTCGGCGGTGTACACACATCTTGTGAACACTATCAATCACTGTGGGAGCGGGCTTGCCCGCGAAGGCGTCTGAGCTGACACCGACAATCTTTCAGACCAACTCTTTAAGCCGATGCCACAGCATCCCCAACGCCAGCAACGGCGAACGCAAATGTTTGCCGCCGGGGAAGGTGATGTGCGGCACCTGGGCAAACAGATCGAAGCCGCCACTGTGCTGGCCGCTGATAGCTTCGGCCAGTAGCTTGCCGGCCAGGTGCGTGGCATTCACGCCATGACCGGAATAGGCCTGTGCGTAGTACACGTTCGGCTGGTCCTTGAGTCGCCCGATCTGCGGCAGGCGATTGGCGCCGATGCCGATCATGCCGCCCCATTGGTAATCGATCTTCACTGCGCTCAATTGCGGGAAAACCTCGAGCATTTTCGGGCGCATGTACGCGGCGATGTCTTTCGGGTCGCGGCCCGAGTAATGGCAGGCGCCACCAAACAGCAGGCGCCGGTCCGCCGAGAGCCGGTAGTAATCCAGCGCCACCCGCTGGTCACAGACCGCCATGTTCTGTGGCAGCAGGGCGTGGGCCAGTTCTTCGCTCAATGGTTCGGTGGCGATGATGTAGCTGCCGGCGGGCAGGACTTTACCGCTGAGTTCCGGATTGAGGTTATTGAGGTAGGCATTGCAGCCCAGCACCAGGGTCTTGGCGCGCACCGAGCCCTCGGCGGTATGGACCTTGACCTCGGGGCCATAGTCGATGCGGGTCACGGCCGACTGCTCGAACAACTGGACCCCCAGTCGTTGTGCCGCGGCTGCTTCGCCCAAGGCCAGGTTCAGTGGATGCAGGTGCCCCGAACCCATGTCGATCAGGCCACCGACGTAACGCGTGGAACCGACCACGGTGTGCATCTCATTGGCTTGCAGCAAACGGGTCTCGTAGCGATAACCGAGGCTGCGCAGTTCTTCGGCATCCTCGGCGAAGCCTTCAAGGTCACGGGGCTTGTTGGCGAGGTCGCAGTAACCCCAGGTCAGGTCGCAGGGGATCTGGCAGCGCTCGACCCGTTGCCGGACGATTTCCACGGCTTCCAGGCCCATGAGTTTCATTTGCCGCACGCCTTCGACACCGATGACATTGGTGAACTGATCGAGGCCGTGGCCGACGCCGCGAATCAGCTGCCCGCCATTGCGTCCACTGGCGCCCCAGCCGATCTTGTGGGCCTCAAGCAACACCACGCTGAGGCCACGTTCGGCGAGCTCAAGCGCCGTGTTCAACCCCGAAAACCCGCCGCCCACCACACAGACATCGGCCAGCACTTCGCCTTTGAGCGCCGGAAGTTCGGGCTGCGGCAGGCTGCTGGCGGCGTAGTAGGAAGCAGTGTGGTTCAGAGCAGGCTGTTGAGCACGGGCATTCATGTGCGTGATCCTGATTCTTGCGTTTGGAAAACCTGACGGAGCATAAGCCGGACCTTTCCGGACGGGCAACATTGGTCGGCTGGTGCTGYCTGGATCGAAGCTTTTGCGTCAGAATCCGGCTCTATTCCGCTATTGGTCACCGCTTCAATGAGCTGCAACAGCCAGACAATCCGTACCCTGCGCCAGCAGATTCCCTCGTTCGAGTGCGTTCCCGGATGCCATGACTGCTGCGGGCCGGTGACCACCTCACCGGAAGAAATGTCGCGCCTGCCGCGCAAGACCCGCGCCGAGCAGGATGCCGCCATGGAAGAGCTCAACTGTGTGCATCTGGGACCGAATGGTTGCACCGTGTATGACGAGCGGCCGCTGATCTGCCGGTTGTTCGGCACCACCAAGACCTTGCCGTGCCCCAACGGGCGCGGGCCGGTGGAGCTGATTCATCCGCGGGTGGAGAAGCAGGTGTTCGAGTACATGGCCAGCACTCGGCAGGTGTTGGTTTAAGCGGCGGCGTACTTCAGCAGAACCGAGTCGACTTCATCGCGGGCAAGTCGGATCGCCGCACCGCCGCTCCCACAGGTGCTGCACCGACCCTGTGGGAGCGAGCTTGCTCGCGATGGGGTCTGAACAGACACCGGAAAATCCTCAATCCGGAATCGGCAAGGTCAGGCTCTCTTTCACCTCTTCCATCACGATATAGCTCTTGGACTCGCGCACATGGGGCAGCTTGAGCAGGATGTCGCCCAGCAATTTGCGGTACGAGGCCATCTCGGAGATCCGCGCCTTCACCAGGTAGTCGAAATCCCCTGACACCAGATGGCACTCCAGCACATGGGGTAATTTCAGCACCGCGCGTCGGAACTCTTCGAAAGTATCGCCGGATTTGTAGTCCAGGCTGATCTCGACGAACACCAGCAGACTACCCTTCAGGTGCTGCGGATTGAGCCTGGCGTTGTAGCCCATGATGATCCCTTCGCGCTCCAGACGCCGGACCCGCTCAGTACAGGGCGTGGTCGAGAGCCCGACCTTTTCTCCAAGCTCCGTAAAGGAAATCCGCCCGTCCGCTTGCAGGATCCGCAGGATGTTGCGGTCGATCTTGTCCAGCTCACGTTTGGTCTGAGTGTTGGTACGCATAGGGGATGCGCCTCCGTGAAAAGGGTTTTTGCCGAGAATTGTCGCCAAATATAGGCGCTTATATAGTGAAAAGCACTGGCAGATCTTTTTTACACTGCGCGCATCTGAAGCTCTGAATAACAAACGTCAGCGGTTAGCCGCGATGAGGGATATGAAAATGCGCGTCATGGTCTTGGGTAGCGGCGTCATCGGTACCACCAGTGCTTATTATCTGGCCCGTGCCGGATTCGAAGTGGTGGTGGTCGACCGGCAGCCGGCTGCTGCCATGGAGACCAGTTTCGCCAACGCCGGCCAGGTGTCGCCGGGTTATGCCTCGCCGTGGGCTGCGCCGGGCGTACCGCTCAAGGCCATCAAGTGGCTGTTGCAGCGCCACGCACCCTTGGCGATCAAGGCTACTGCCGACATCGACCAGTACCTGTGGATGGCACAGATGCTGCGCAACTGCACCGCCAGCCGTTACGCGGTGAACAAGGAGCGCATGGTCCGTCTGTCCGAGTACAGCCGTGACTGCCTCGACGAACTGCGCGCCGAAACCGGCATTGCCTACGAAGGCCGCAGCCTCGGCACCACCCAACTGTTCCGCACCCAGGCTCAACTGGACGGCGCCGCGAAAGACATCGCTGTGCTGAAAGAGTCCGGCGTGCCGTTCGAACTGCTCGACCGCGACGGCATTGCCCGCGTTGAGCCAGCCCTGGCCAGCGTCACTGACATCCTCGCCGGTGCCCTGCGCCTGCCGAACGATCAGACTGGCGACTGCCAGATGTTCACCACCAAGCTTGCCGAGATGGCCGCAAACCTCGGTGTGCAATTCCGTTTCGACCAGGACATTCAGCGCCTCGACTTCGCCGGTGACCGCATCAACGGCGTGTGGATCGACGGCAAGCTGGAAACCGCTGACCGCTACGTGCTGGCCCTCGGCAGCTACTCGCCGCAACTGCTCAAGCCGCTGGGGATCAAGGCGCCGGTGTACCCGCTCAAGGGCTACTCCCTGACCGTGCCGATCACCAACCCGGCAATGGCCCCGACATCGACCATTCTCGACGAGACCTACAAGGTCGCGATCACCCGTTTCGACAACCGCATCCGCGTTGGCGGCATGGCTGAAATCGCCGGTTTTGACCTGTCGCTGAACCCGCGTCGCAGGGAAACCCTGGAGATGATCGTCAACGACCTTTATCCTCAGGGCGGCGATCTGGCCCAGGCCAGTTTCTGGACCGGCCTGCGTCCGACCACTCCCGACGGCACGCCGATCGTTGGCGCCACCCCGTTCAGGAATCTGTTCCTGAACACCGGTCACGGCACACTCGGCTGGACCATGGCGTGCGGCTCCGGTCGCTTGCTGGCTGATCTGATGGCAAAGAAAAAGCCGCAGATCAGCGCCGAAGGCCTCGATATTTCCCGTTATGGCAACAAAACCCAGGAGCCTGCAAAGCATGTCAGTCCAGCGCCAGCTCACCAATGAGCGCATGAGTCAGATCGTCACCCATAACGGCACGGTTTACCTGGCCGGACAGGTCGGCGATGACCTGAGCGCCGGGATTGAACAGCAGACCCGTGAAACCCTGGCCAATATCGAGCGTTTGCTCGATCTGGCGGGCACCGACAAAAACAATCTGTTGTCGGTGACGATTTACCTGAAAGACATCGACGCGCATTTCGAAGGCATGAACGCGGTGTGGGACAAGTGGCTGCCAAAAGGCGTCGCCCCGGCCCGTGCCACAGTCGAATCGAAACTGTGCGAACCGCAAATCCTGGTCGAGCTGTCGGTTGTCGCCGCTCTGCCATAAGCTTTCAGACAGATCCCTCTCCCGGTGCTGCTGGCGGTTCACGCCGTCAGTCAGCGCCGGTTTTTCTTCCCGATAACCCGACCAGAAGTCTGCCGCCATGCGTCCTGCCCGTGCCCTGATCGATCTTCAAGCCCTGCGTCACAACTACCAAGTCGCCCGTGAACTCACGGGGGCCAAAGCCCTCGCGGTGATCAAGGCCGATGCCTATGGCCATGGCGCGGTGCGTTGTGCCCAGGCGCTGGAAGCCGAGGCAGACGGGTTTGCCGTGGCCTGCATCGAAGAGGCCTTGGAGCTGCGGGCGGCGGGTATTCGTGCGCCGGTGCTGCTGCTGGAAGGTTTTTTCGAAGCCGACGAGTTGTCGCTGATCGTCGAGCATGATTTCTGGTGCGTGGTGCATTCGCTGTGGCAACTCGAAGCCATCGAGAAAGCCACATTGAGCAAGCCGATCACCGTGTGGCTGAAACTCGATTCGGGCATGCACCGGGTGGGGCTGCATCCGGCGGATTATCAAGCGGCCTATCAACGCCTGCTGGCCAGCGGCAAGGTCGCGAAAGTAGTGCTGATGAGTCACTTTGCTCGCGCCGATGAACTGCATGAGCAGGCCAGTGCCGATCAGGTGGCGGTATTTGAAGCGGCGCGCAAGGGCTTGTCCGCCGAGGTCAGTCTGCGCAACTCGCCGGCGGTGCTCGGTTGGCCGCAGATTCCGAGCGATTGGGTGCGCCCAGGCATCATGCTCTATGGCGCTACGCCCTTCGAAGAAGCCAACGAAGCAGCATCGCGCCTGCAACCGGTCATGACCCTGGAATCGAAAGTGATCAGTGTGCGCGAGTTGCCGGCTGGCGAGCCCGTCGGTTACGGCGCCAAATTCATCACCCCTAAACCGATGCGCATTGGCGTCGTGGCCATGGGTTACGCCGACGGCTACCCGCGCCTGGCACCGACCGGCACGCCAGTGCTGGTTGCCGGGCAGCGCAGCCAGCTGATTGGCCGGGTATCGATGGACATGCTCTGTATCGATCTGACCGATGTGCCGCAGGCCGGCCTCGGTTCGACCGTCGAGTTGTGGGGCAAAAACATCCTCGCCAGTGATGTGGCCATGGCTGCCGGCACGATTCCTTACCAGATCTTCTGCAACCTGCGTCGGGTGCCACTGCTCTATTCCGGGGCTTAGTGCGCGGGGCTCCAGACCGGAAGTCGCCTCGCTGAGCAGGATTCAGGTCAAAGTGTTGTAAATACTGAACGCTGTCGCCATGATAACGCTCACTATTCCAACAACCTGAATCCTGGAGGCGCAAGCTTTGGACGTCGGTGAACGACTGCAATCCATCCGTAGGCTCAAAGGCCTTTCCCAGCGTGAGCTCGCCAAACGGGCGGGGGTCACCAACAGCACGATTTCGATGATCGAGAAGAACAGCGTGAGCCCTTCGATCAGTTCGCTGCGCAAGGTGTTGGGCGGGATTCCCATGTCCATGGTCGAGTTCTTTTCCGAAGAAATCCTGCAGGAAAAACCGACTCAGATCGTCTACAAGGCCAACGAGCTGATCGATATTTCCGATGGCGCCGTGACCATGAAACTGGTCGGTCGGGCGCACCCGAGCCGGGCCATCGCATTCCTCAATGAAATCTATCCGCCAGGCGCCGACACCGGTGACGAGATGCTCACCCATGAGGGCGAGGAAACCGGCATCCTGGTCGAAGGAAAACTCGAACTGGTGGTCGGTCTCGAAACTTTTGTCCTCGAAGCCGGCGATAGCTACTACTTTGAAAGTACCAAGCCACACCGTTTCCGTAATCCGTTCGATGTGCCGGCGCGACTAATCAGCGCAGCCACGCCGGCGAACTTCTAAGAAAAGAGGCGTCCTGCCAGCATCGCGGAGGCGCCCGGGCTGTTTTTCCGCCGCAGCCTAAGACCCCTCCGACTTTGGGGTTGTTTCAGTGCGACGGGCTTACCGCTATACTTGCGCCCGCCTGCGAACCGTGGCCGTAGGCGTGACTAGCCACCATTGAGGGTGAACGCGTGAACCTAATTATGAAAATGCTGGCTGCACCAGCAACCGTATTGGCCCTATGGGCAGTCAGTGTCAGCGCTCAAGCTGCGACCAACGACGAAATCGCCAAACGCCTTGAGCCAGTCGGCCAGGTTTGTGTTCAGGGTAAAGAGTGCAAGGGGATGGAAGTGGCCACTGCCGCTGGCGGCGGTGGCGGTGCAAAAACTCCGGATGAAGTGATTGCGAAACATTGCAACGCTTGCCATGGCACCGGACTGTTGGGCGCACCGAAAATCGGTGATGCCGCCGCTTGGGGCGAGCGCGCCAAGAAAGAAGGTGGTGTTGACGGCCTGCTCGCCAAGGCGATCTCCGGCCTCAACTCGATGCCGCCAAAAGGCACCTGCGCCGATTGTGCAGACGCCGAGCTAAAAGGCGCCATCCAGAAGATGTCCGGCCTGAAATAAGCCTGAGTCTTGCTGCTGAAAAGCCGCTTGCGAGCGGCTTTTTTGTGCCTGTGATTTCTGCTTTGGTTTGTTGTGAACTCTTGTAGGAGCGAGCTTGCTCGCGATGAGTTCGAATGCGCCTCGGGGTGTCAGGTTCCATGCGTTATCGTTGACGACCATCGTCGGAGCGCCGCCCGGAGCAAGCTCGCTCCTACAGGGCTGTTCATTGCGGTAAAGACCCGGCAAGCTCGGACCAACCCCAATTCATGGAACGTGAGGGAGGATCCGATGGTTCAGCTGTGTTCTATCGAGCAGGCGGTCGATGACGTACTGGCGCGGTTGCCGGTCCACATTCACATGGGCCTGCCCCTGGGCCTGGGCAAACCCAACCACTTCGTCAACGCGTTGTATCGACGTATCGCGCAACTGCCCGAGCGGCGGCTGACGATCTACACCGCGCTGTGCCTGGGCCGTCCGCCCTTGGGCGACGGATTGCAAAAGCGATTTCTCGAACCCTTTATCGAACGGGTGTTCGGCGATTATCCGGAGCTGGAGTTTCTCGCCGATCTGCGTCGCGACCAACTGCCGGGCAACATTCACATCCAGCAGTTCTTCATGCAGCCTGGCAGCTTGCTCAACAGTGCCACGGCGCAACAGGATTACGTCAGCAGCAACTACAGCCATGCGGCGCGGGACATCAATGCCGCCGGGTTGAATCTGGTGGCGCAGCTGGTGGCCAGCGATGCCGAACATCCCGACCGCTTGAGCCTGAGCTGCAACCCGGACATCACCCTTGACCTGTTGCCGATGATCGCCAAGCGCCGCGCCGCCGGAGAAACCATCCTGATGGTCGGCCAGGTGCACAACGATCTGCCTTACATGCCCGGCGATGCGGAGCTCGACATCGACACCTTCGACTTGCTGATCGACCAGAAGGACAACACCACGCTGTTCTCCACGCCGAACATGCCGGTAGGATTTCAGGATCATTTCATCGGCCTGCATGCCAGCACCCTGGTACGTGACGGCGGCACGTTGCAAATCGGCATCGGCTCCATGGGTGATGCGCTGACGGCGGCGCTGCTGGCGCGACAGGCCGACAACGACGCGTACAAGGCGTTGCTGGCCGAGGTGAACCTCCGTCAGTGGGCGCAACTGATCGAGCGCGAGGGCGGCCTCGAGCCGTTCGCCAGCGGCCTGTATGGTTGCAGCGAGATGTTCGTCAACGGCTTATTGGTACTGGCGGATGCCGGGATCGTGCGGCGCAAGGCTTACCCGGACGTGGCGACCCAACAACAGGCGAATGCCGGCACCCTCGACGAGACTGCGCAAACCGACGGCATCTCTGTCCATGGTGGCTTCTTTCTCGGCCCGCGCAGCTTCTATGACCGCTTGCGCGAGTTGCCCCAGAGCAAGCGGCTCGAATTCAACATGACCCGCATCAGCTTCATCAACGAGCTCTACGGCCAGGAAGAACTCAAGCGCTTGCAGCGCCTCGATGCGCGGTTCATCAACACAGCCTTCACCGTGACGTTGCTGGGGGCCGCCGTGGCAGATCAGCTCGAAGACGGGCGTGTGCTCAGCGGCGTAGGCGGGCAGTACAACTTCGTGGTTCAGGGCCATGCGCTGCAAGGCGCGCGATCGGTGTTGCTGCTGCGCAGCTGGCGTGAATCCGGCGGCGACGTCAGCTCGAACATCGTCTGGGAGTATGGCCACTGCACGATTCCCCGGCACTTGCGGGACATCGTGGTCACCGAATACGGCATCGCCGATCTTCGCGGCAAGACCGATGCGGCGGTGATCGAGGCCTTGCTCAACATCAGCGACTCGCGTTTTCAGCCGGGATTGATTGAGCAGGCGCAGAAAGTCGGCAAACTGCCCAAGGACTTCCGTCTAGATCCGCGCTTTACCGATAACAGTCTGCAGCGTTTGCAGGCGATTCAGGCGCGGCACCCGCAGCTGTTTCCGGAGTATCCGCTGGGCTGTGATTTCACCGAGGTCGAGCGTGATCTGTTGCGGGCGCTGAACTGGCTCAAGAGCAAGTTCAAACTGAGCGAGGTGCTGGAATTAGGCAGGGCAGCGCTGGATGCGCCGGAGCCTGCGTTGTTCCCGGAGCATCTGCAGCGCATGCAACTGGCCAACCCGGAGGGGATGAAGGAGGATTTGTATCAGCGGTTGCTGCTCACAGGCCTCAAGGCGACTGCGCAGTAACTGATCACCGAAAACAACTGTGGGAAACAACTGTGGGAGCGAGCTTGCTCGCGATGAGGCCATCACATTCAACATCAATGTTGTCTGTCAGGCCGCCATCGCGAGCAAGCTCGCTCCCACAGGGGATGTGCGTTATGGCGGCTTACTCGATAAAGGTCACGACACCTTCGGCCAGCGACTTCACGCGAGCCAAGGACTCTACACGATAACCCTGCGAATCCAGCTCCGCACGGCCACCCTGGAACGACTTCTCGATCACGATGCCCAGGCCCGCCACGGTGGCGCCGGCCTGTTTGATGATCGAGATCAGTGCCTGGGACGCCTTACCGTTGGCCAGGAAGTCATCGATGATCAGCACACGGTCGCTGCTGGTCAGGTGGCGCGGGGAGATCGCGACGGTGCTTTCGGTCTGCTTGGTGAACGAGTACACAGTCGCCGACAGCAGGTTTTCGGTCAGGGTCAGGGACTGGTGCTTGCGGGCGAAAATCACCGGCACGCCGAGGTTCAGGCCGGTCATGATCGCCGGCGCGATGCCCGAGGCTTCGATGGTGACGATCTTGGTGATGCCCGAATCCTTGAACAGCGTGGCGAATTCGTCGCCGATCAGCTTCATCAGGGCCGGGTCGATCTGGTGGTTCAGAAAGGCGTCGACTTTCAGGACCTGGTCGGAAAGCACGATGCCTTCTTCGCGAATTTTCTTGTGCAGGGCTTCCATGAAGCTGTCCTCTTTTGGCGCCTGTGCGCCGAAGGTCATATAAAAGTGGTCAATTCTAGCGCTTTAACATCGCGCGTATATCCGCCAAAGCGTTGTTGCCTCGCACGGCTTTGACTTCGGTCGGTGTGTCGTCGTTGCCTTCCCAGGCCAGATCGTCCGGCGGCAGTTCATCGAGGAAACGGCTCGGTGCGCAATCGATGATCTCGCCGTACTGCTTGCGCTTGGCGGCGAAGGTGAAGGCCAGGGTCTGGCGCGCGCGGGTAATGCCCACGTAGGCCAGGCGACGCTCTTCTTCGATGGTGTCGGCTTCGATGCTGGAACGGTGCGGGAGGATTTCCTCTTCCATGCCCATGATGAACACGTAGGGGAATTCCAGACCCTTGGACGCATGCAAGGTCATCATCTGCACGCCTTCGGCGCCATCTTCCTCTTCCTGCTGACGCTCGAGCATGTCGCGCAGGACGAGTTTGCCGATGGCGTCCTCGACGGTCATCTCGCCTTCTTCGTCTTTCTCCAGGGTGTTCTTGAGCGCCTCGATCAGAAACCAGACGTTACCCATGCGGTAGTCGGCGGCCTTGTCGCTGGAGCTGTTGGTGCGCAGCCAGTTCTCGTAGTCGATGTCCATGACCATGCTGCGCAGGGCCGAGATCGGGTCTTCGCCGGCGCACTGCTCGCGCACCCTGTCCATGAAGCGTTTGAAGCGCGACAGACGATCGGTGAAACGCGAGTCCAGATGCTCGCCCAAGCCGATCTCGTCGGTGGCGGCGTACATCGAGATCTTGCGCTCGGTCGCATAGTTGCCGAGCTTCTCCAGCGTGGTCGAGCCGATCTCGCGGCGCGGCACGTTGATCACCCGCAGGAAGGCGTTGTCGTCGTCCGGGTTCACGATCAGGCGGAAGTAGGCCATCAGGTCTTTTACTTCCTGACGTCCGAAAAAGCTGTTGCCGCCAGACAGGCGATACGGCACCTGGTGATGCTGTAACTTCAGCTCGATCAGTTTGGCCTGGTAGTTGCCGCGATACAGGATCGCGAAATCGCTGTACGGGCGGTCGGTGCGCAGGTGCAGGCTGAGGATTTCCATGGCCACGCGCTCGGCCTCGGCGTCCTCGTTGCGGCAGCGGATCACGCGGATCTCGTCACCGTGGCCCATTTCACTCCACAGCTGCTTTTCGAACTCGTGGGGGTTGTTCGAGATCAGCACGTTGGCGCAACGCAGGATGCGGCTGGTGGAGCGGTAGTTTTGCTCCAGCATCACCACCTTCAAGGACGGGTAGTCATCCTTGAGCAGCATCAGGTTTTCCGGGCGAGCGCCGCGCCAGGCGTAGATAGACTGGTCGTCGTCGCCTACCACGGTGAACTGGTTGCGTTTGCCGATGAGCATTTTCACCAGCAGGTACTGGCTGGCGTTGGTGTCCTGGTATTCGTCGACCAGCAGGTAACGCACCTTGTTCTGCCACTTTTCCAGGATGTCGGCGTGCTCTTCGAACAGCTTCACCGGCAGCAGGATCAGGTCGTCGAAGTCCACCGCGTTGAACGCCTTGAGCGTGCGCTGATAGTGGGTGTAGACGATGGCGGCAGTCTGTTCCTTGGGGTTGCGCGCGTTTTCCAGGGCCTGGGCCGGCAGGATCAGGTCGTTTTTCCAGGCGCCAATCATGTTCTTGATCTCGTCGACGCCGTCGTCGCCCGAGTATTCCTTTTGCATGATGTCGGTCATCAGGGCCTTGACGTCGGTCTCGTCGAAGATCGAGAAGCCCGGTTTGTAGCCCAGCCGCACGTGTTCCTTGCGGATGATGTTCAGGCCCAGGTTGTGGAACGTGCAGACCGTCAGCCCACGACCTTCACCGGCACGCAGCAGAGTGCCTACCCGTTCCTTCATCTCGCGGGCAGCCTTGTTGGTAAAGGTCATGGCGACGATGTACTGGGCGCGAATGCCGCAGTTCTGGATCAGGTGCGCAATTTTGCGCGTGATCACGCTGGTCTTGCCGGAGCCGGCGCCGGCGAGCACCAAAAGAGGGCCGCCGACGTAGCTCACGGCTTCTTGCTGCCGGGGATTGAGTCGGGACATAGGTAAATTCAGGAGTCAGTCACAAAATGGGCCGGCATTTTAACAGGCTCAGTAAATTGTGCTGCTCTGTCCGACTTGTGACGTACCACGCTATCTGTAATTGCCGGTTTTGTTACTTTCACGCAGGATGCGCAATGAATTTGCGGCTAATGTTCGTAATTCCAGATGCAAAGGGCCGATTTGATAACTGATGTCATTGTCATTGGTTATCGGAACGGCATAATGCCCGTCGCCTACATCTTTGCAGAGTCTAGGGAGCTAGCTTGTCTACGCCTGTCGAACCCTTGCGTTTGCTGCTACTGGCTGAAGAGCCAGCGTGGGCAGCGTTGTTGCGCGAGTGTCTGGCTCCTATGGGGAATTCGGCCGTGCTCATCAGTGCGCCGAGTTGGGAGTCGGTCAGCAGCCTGTTCGATGACAACCGCAGCGCGGTGTTATTGACCATCCCGCAACTTCAACCGGCGCCGGGCCGTTGCAGCCTGCCGACGGTGTTGCTGCTCGACCATGAGCCGCTGACCCCGCCCGACGGTGTGAGTGACTGGCTGGTGCGTGATCTGCTCGATACCGGCATGTTGCGCCGCTGCCTGCGCCATGTGCGCGAGCGTGGCGTCCTGGAAAACACTCTGCAACGCCTGGCCGAGCAAGATCCGCTCACCGGCATCGCCAATCGCCAGGGCTTCCAGACCCTGCTGACCGCACGGCTGGCGGAAAACGACGGTCGCGGCCTGGCCCTCGGTCATCTCGATCTCGACAACTTTCGTTATGCCAACGATGCCCTTGGCCATCAGGCCGGTGACCGTTTGATTCTGCAAGTGGTGGCGCGGCTCAAGAGCCAGCTTGAGGCCGGCGATCAACTGGCACGCCTGGGCAGCGATGAATTCGCTCTGTTGATCGACACCCGCCGCGCTCCCCAGCGTGCCGAGTGGATGGCCGAACGCATCAGCGAAGCATTGGCCGAGCCTTATTGGGTCGATGGCGAAAGCCTGCTGATCGGTTCCAGCCTGGGCATCGCCTACGCCCGGGCCCAGACCGATGCGGATCCGCTGATGTGGCATGCACATATCGCCATGCAGCAGGCCAAAAGCACCCAGGGCTGCACCTTTCACATTTTCAACGAACGCATCAACCGCAATGCCCGCAGCATCGCCGACCTCGAAACCGAGCTGCGCCGGGCGCTGCGCCGCGATGAGCTGGAATTGCACTACCAGCCACGGTTGAACCTCGAAGACGGGCAGATCGTCGGCCTCGAAGCTTTGGTGCGCTGGCGGCATGCCGAGCGCGGCCTGCTGGCACCGAGCGAATTCGTGCCGCTGGCCGAGCAAAGCGGTCTGATCGTGCCGCTGGGCTACTGGGTGATTTCCCGGGCCTTGCGCGACATGCAGGCGCTGCTTGAGCTGGGTTTGCCACCGTTGCACATGGCGATCAACCTGTCGTTCCGGCAGTTCCAGGACAGCCAGTTGTTGTCGACCCTGAGTCGCCTGATTGCCGAGCGTGGCGTCGAGGCGCAGTGGCTGGAATTCGAGCTGACCGAAACCGCGGTGATGCGCCGCAGCGATCTGGTCAAGCAGACCATGGACGCCCTCGGGCGTCTCGGTGTGCGCTTCTCCCTCGACGACTTCGGCACCGGTTTCTCGTCCTTCGTGCACCTCAACAGCCTGCCGATCACCTTGCTGAAGATCGACAAGAGCTTTGTCGGCGGCATGGAACAGCGTGAGGAAAACCGCAAGCTGGTCCACGCGATGATCAACCTGGCGCACAACCTCAACCTCGAGGTGGTCGCCGAAGGTGTGGAAACGCCGGAGCAACTGGATCTGCTGCGCGGGTTTGAATGCGATCAGGTGCAGGGATATTTGATCAGCAAGCCATTGCCGCTGGATGAGTTGGTGGAATATCTGATGTTTGGCTCCAGTCAGCAGCAAGTGCTGGAAGTGGTGAGCTAACCGGTTCTGGAAACCACCACGAATCCCTGTGGGAGCAAGCTCGCTCCCACAGGTTTCTCAGTCAGGCTGAGCCATCTGGAAACCACTCTCTGCCGAAGGCTCCCGCCGAATCATCCGCTTCATCTTCCACTCAAACCCCAGCGTCAGGCTCACCGCCGCGCACGCCAGCCCCAGCGCCAGGCCCCACCAGACACCCGTTGGCCCCCACTGCAAATGGAACGCCATCCACCACGCCGCCGGTGCGCCGATCAACCAATAGCAACCCAGGCCGACGAGGAAAGTAGTCTTGGCATCCTTGAGTCCGCGAATGCAGCCCATGGCAATGGTTTGCACGCCGTCGAACAGCTCGAACCAGGCGGCCACCGTCAACAGGCTCACGGCAAGATTGATGACATCGCGAAATGCCGGGTCATTGTGGTCGAGGAACAGTCCGACCAACTGGTTCGGCAACAGCCAGAAGACCATGGCGAAACACAGCATCGCCGCCGCCCCGAAGGCAATACCGACCCGCCCGGCCAGCCGCGCATCCAGCAGTTGTCCGGCACCGTAGTGCTGACCGATACGCATGGTGATCGCGTAGGAAATACCCGCCGGGACCATGAATGCCACCGAGACGATTTGCAGGGCGATCTGGTGCGCGCCCAGTTGCGTGCTGCCCATGGTGCCCATGCACAGCGCAGCGAAGGCAAACAGTCCGACTTCCACGGCATAGGTACCGCCAATCGGCAGGCCCAGACGCCACAGCTCCTTCAGGTACTGGCGGTTCAGCCGCGACAGGCCCTGACGCAGCGGATAGGCCTCATAAGCCGGATGCCGACGAATGTGCCACGCCAGCGCAAGTGCCATCAGGTTGGCGACAATCGCCGTGACCAGCCCGATACCCGTCAGCCCGAGTTTCGGCAGGCCGAACATTCCGGTAATCAGCGCATAGTTGAGCAGGAAATTGGCGACCGTACCGCCAAGGCTGATGACCATCACCGGTGTCGCACGGCCAATGGCGCTGGTGAACCCGCGCAGGGCCATGAAGCTCAGGTAGCCGGGCAGGGCGAACGGCAGGAAGATCAAAAACTGCCCGGCCGCATGGACGTTGGTTTCGGTCTGGCCGAACAGCAGCAGCACCGGTTTGAGGTTCCACAGCAGCAAGCCGGCAACCAGCGCCATCAGCCATGCCAGCCACAGCCCGGCCTGGGTCAGTCGGGTAGCGCCGACAATATCACCGGCACCCTGACGGATCGCTACCAGTGTGCCGACCGCCGCGATCACGCCGATGCAGAAGATCGACACGAACGAATAGGTCGCCGCACCGAGTCCGCCACCGGCCAGTGCTTCGGGACTCAGGCGCGCCATCATCAGGGTGTCGGTGAGGACCATCAGCATGTGCGCCAACTGCGAGGCAATCAACGGCCCCGCCAGCCGCAGGATGGCCCGGAGTTCAGTACGTGCTGGATGCTGCATGATCATCACGCTCGATTGTCAGAGAAAACAGGAAGCCTCGATTCTCGGCGCTCTGCGGGGTTTGCACAAAGGGATAAAAAGGATGGGTGGCATGATTAAAACTCATATGAGAGAGTTTCCGATAAATTGAAGCAATCGCGTTGTAGGAGCTTTCCTGATGTCACGTCGTCTTCCTCCCTTGTATGCCCTTCGAGCATTCGAAGCGGCGGCGCGGCATAGCTCGTTTACTCGCGCCGCCGAAGAACTGTCGATCACTCAAAGTGCGGTCAGCCGACACATTCGTACGCTCGAAGAGCATTTCGCCTGTCGGCTGTTTCATCGCAGCGGGCGCAACCTGCAACTGACCGAATCGGCGCGGCTGATCCAGCCCGGCATACGCGAAGGCTTCACTGCCCTTGAACGGGCCTGCAATACCTTGCGCGCCGAGGACGACATCCTGCGCATGAAAGCCCCGTCGACCCTGACCATGCGTTGGCTGTTGGCGCGGCTCAGTCGTTTCCGGCACCTGCGACCGGGGAACGAAGTGCAATTGACCAGCGCCTGGATGGACATCGATACGGTGGACTTCAACCACGAACCCTTCGACTGTGCCGTCATTCTCAGCAACGGGCATTTTCCACCGGACTGGGAGGCTACTTGCCTATTTCCCGAAGAGCTGATCCCGGTGGGCGCGCCGAATCTTCTGAAGGATCAACCGTGGGACGTTGAGCGCCTGGCCAGTACCGAGCTGCTGCATCCGACTCCGGACCGCCGTGACTGGCGCAACTGGCTGGAGCGCATGGGCCTGACCGATCGAATCTCGCTCAAGGGCGGGCAAGTGTTCGATACGCTGGAGCTGGGCATGATCGCTGCCGCTCGAGGTTACGGCGTGTCCATGGGCGATTTGCTGATGGTGGCAGAGGATGTTGCGCAGGGACGTCTGAGTTTGCCGTGGCCGACCGCCGTCGCAAGTGGTGAGCATTATTACCTGGTCTGGCCAAAAACCCGGCCCGGCGGCGAGCGTTTGCGTCGACTCAGCGATTTCCTGCAAGGCGAGGTCCGGGCCATGGAGTTACCGGATGTCGAACACCTGGGCTGAATCGATGGAGCCGCCGCAATGGCGGCCTTGAGCCATATCCCGGTTTATCACTCAAGTATTCAGTTTTGCCGCCGAAAATCTGCTGATGGAACCTTCGTGCCAGGCTCCACGTTTACCCCACTATCAGAAATTTTGCCGAGTGCGACGGGATAAGGATGATCCGGCCCACTGGGTCAGGAGCTGTCATGTCTCAACCTCGTGCTCGGATTGCCTCACAGCTGGGTCTTGCGCTTGCCGTGATACTGGCGGTTGTCATCAGCGGCAGCACCGTGTTTGCCCTGCGCTCGCTGGACGCTGCCAACCTCGCTACCCGCGAAGAGCACCTGGCCAGCGAGGCACGGCTGCTGGCCGATCAGTTGAGCACGTTCCACGGCACGTTGCGTGAAAGTACCCAGCGTCTGAGCGGTCTGTTCGAGAAGCGCTTCAGCGCCGGTTTGAGCGTGCACCCGGATGAGCCGGTGGCCGTGGCGGGTGTGCAGACCCCGGGCCTGCACCTGGGCAGCGAAGTACTGAACAACAACTTCAAGGAAGTGGACGAGTTCAAGCAAATGACTGCCGGCGTCGCGACGCTGTTCGTGCGCAGTGGCGAAGACTTCATTCGGGTCAGCACGTCCCTGAGCAAACAGGACGGCACCCGGGCCATCGGCACATTGCTGGATCACGCCCATCCGGCCTATGCGCGCTTGATGGCCGGGCAGAGCTACGTCGGTCGCGCCTTGCTCTTTGAACGGTCCTACATGACTCAGTACACCCCCGTACGCGACAGCGGTGGTAAGGTGATTGCCGTGCTGTTTGTAGGATTCGATTACACCGACGCACAGAATGCTCAGTTCGAAAACCTCAAGCGCTTCCGCATCGGCCAGACCGGCTCCCTGGCGCTGCTCGACGAGCAGAACAAATGGCTGGTGCCGATCGCCGGTGTGCAGGCATTGGACGTGGCAGTCCCGGCCATCGTCGGTCTGGCCAAGACACCGGGCAAGGGCGATTTCTGGAGCGACAAGTCGCAAGACTTCTACAGCATTGCCGTGCCGTTCGAAGGTGGGCCGTGGTCGGTGGTGGCGAGCATGCCGAAAGCCGAAATCCGCGCGGTGACCTGGAGCGTCGGCATTCGCCTGGCCATCGGCAGTCTGCTGGCGATGTTGCTGGCGGTGGGTTCGGCGGTCTGGTTGCTGCGCAGCAAACTGGCGCCGCTGGGTGATCTGGTGCGTCAGGCCGAAGCCTTGGGCGCGGGTGATTTGAGCGTGCGCCTGAACGTGTCGAGCAACGACGAAATCGGTCAGTTGGCCCGCGCCTTCAACCAGATGAGCCAGGCGCTGTCGACCATGGTCGAGCACATTCGTAGAGCCTCGGAAGAGGTCAACAACCGCGCCCAGGCGTTGTCCGGCTTGTCCGGTGGTGCCTATGAAGGGATGGAGCAGCAATCCGGCGAAATCACCAGCATGGCCGGCGCCGTGGAAGAATTCAGTGCCACCTCGCTGAACATTGCCGACAATATGGGCAGCACCCAGCGTCTGGCGCAGGAAAACGCACAACAAACCCGGATCGGTCGTACGTCGATGGACGAAGCGTCCTCGTCCCTGGAGCAAATCGCCGGTGCACTGAACAGCACCGCGACGGTAATCAACACCTTGGGCCAGCGCTCCCAGGAAATCGGCGGCATTGTCGGGGTGATCACCGCGATCGCCGAGCAAACCAATTTGCTGGCGCTCAACGCCGCCATCGAAGCCGCCCGTGCCGGCGAGCAGGGGCGTGGGTTTGCGGTGGTGGCCGATGAGGTGCGCAACCTGGCCTCACGTACTCGCCAGGCCACTGATGAAATTTCCGGGATGATCCACAGCATCCAGCAGGAAACCGGCAACGCGATCAGTACCATGGAGCAGGGTAACGTGCTGATGCAGGAAGGCTTGTCGCGCAACGCCAACGTAGCCTCGGCCCTGGCGCGTATCGATGAGCAAAGCCGTTCCGCCGGTCAGCAATTCGCCGCCATCACCACCGCGACCCAGGAACAAAGCAGCACCGCCACCTTGCTCAGCAGCAACCTGCAAAGCATCGCCCTGGCGAACAGTGAGCAGCGGGAAGTGGTTTCGAACCTGGCGGTGACAGCCAAAGAGCTGGAGAAGCTCGCCGCGGATCTGCGGCATGAGGTTGACCGGTTTCGTTGAATCGCTGCCCAAATCGCCATCGACTCGATTCTGCGCGTTATCCACAAGCCCCGTATCGACGATCTCTTGGCGTTTGCCACCGTTATTTCGATTTTTATGCTTGCTGAAACGTTTCTGCAAGTCTATAAAAATGGCACAAATCCAAGAAAGGCTGCTGCCATGACCCCGCTCAAACTCTTCGTTGCCCTCAGCGCACTGTCCGCTGCCTCCCACGCCATGGCTTGGGATTACGTCCTGCTCGACACCGACAAAGCCGCCCAGAACTGGCAAATCACCAGCCAGCAACTCGGCGTAAAAACCGACAAGCCTTTCAGCGTGACCCTGCGCACCTTGCATGGCGGTCGGCAGGAAGGCGTCAGCATCGTCGACATCGATAACGGCACGATGAAACTTTCGGTAGTTCCAACTCGCGGCATGAACGTCCTGCAGGCCTCTGTCGGTAACGTGCGCATGGGTTGGGATTCGCCAGTCAAGGAAGTGGTCAATCCGTCCTTCATCGAGCTCAACGGCCGTGGTGGCCTGGGCTGGCTGGAAGGTTTCAATGAGCTGGTCACCCGCTGCGGCTACGAATGGGTCGGCCACCCCGGCATCGACAACGGCGAACTGCTGACCCTGCATGGCCGCGCCGCCAACATCCCGGCCAACAAAGTCACGCTGCATCTTGATGAGAAGCCGCCATACGCCATCAGCCTGCGCGGCGAACTGAAGGAGCAGGCATTCAAGAAAGTCGACTTCTCAGTCGCGACCGAACTGGTCACCGAGCCCGGCAGCGTAGCGTTCGCCCTCAATGACACCCTGACCAACAATGGCGACTATCCGAAGGAATACCAGGCGCTGTATCACAGCAACTTCAGCACGCCGTTCCTGGAGCAGGGCGCCCGCTTCGCCGCGCCGGTGAAACAGGTGTCGCCGTTCAACGACAAAGCCAAAGGCGATCTGCCGGACTGGCAAACCTACCGCGCACCGACCAAGGACTACGACGAAACCGTCTACAACGTGGTGCCGTACGCCGATGCCAAGGGCGATACATTGACCGTCCTGCATAACAAGGCCGGTAGTCTGGGCGTCTCGGTCGGCTTCAACACGCAAACACTGCCCGTGTTCTCCCTGTGGAAAAACACCGATACCCAAGGGCAGGGCTATGTCACGGGGCTGGAGCCAGGCACGAGTTTTTCCTACAACCGCCGGTATCAGCGGCCACTAAACCTGGTGCCGACGATTGGGCCGAAGGAGCACAAGCAGTTCCGCATCAGCTACAGCTTGCTGGCGGATAAGACCGCTGTGGATAAGGCGCTGAAGCAGGTGAGCGAGATTCAAGGTGGGCGGGAGACTGAGGTGCGGCAGACGCCGTTGGTTGATCTCAGCAAGGGGTGATGTCCCGTTTTGGCGGACGGCTCTGACGGGAGAACGAGTCGGATTGACGGGCAGTTAGCGGCGGGGGAATGCACAAGCCTCCCAAAAAGCCGCTTGACACTGCCCTACCTGGTTTTCAGCGCATTGGCCAGGCGCAGCATGGCCGCTTCGATTTCATAAGCGGTCAAGGACGAGTAGCCCAATAACCAACCTTGTTTTTTCTCCTGATCGCCGGCGTATAGCCGGCTGAGGCCGGAAAGCTGCACGCCAGCGCTGGCTGCTTGGCGGATGGTTTTCTCTTCCGACCAGCCATCGTGCAGCAGGCAGGGAATTTGCAGTCCGCCTTGGGGGCGCAAGGCGGTGACGATGCCGTCCAGGTGCTTGCCAATGGCGTCGAGCATGATGGATCGGCGCCCGGCATAGAGCTTGCGCATGGCCCGGACATGGGCGTTGTAATGGCCGTCTTCCATAAAACGCGCCAGGGTCAGTTGCAGGATCTGTGGTGTATGGCCGTCCATCATGCTGCGCGCGTAGGTGAAGGCTTTGATCAACTCGTAGGGCAGTACCATGTAACCCATTCGCAGGCCGGGGTAGAGGGTCTTGCTGAAGGTACCCAAATAGAGGGTGCGCTGATATTTGTCCAGGCCCTGCACGCAGGCGGTCGGCTGCCCGTCGTAGTGAAACTCGCTGTCATAGTCATCTTCGATAACCCACTTGCCCTTTTCTGCTGCCCAGTTGATCAGCTCAAGACGACGTTCCAGCGGCAAGGTCGCGCCGGTGGGGTATTGATGAGACGGCGTGACATAGACGCAATTGGCGCCGCTGCGGTCGGCGTACAGCAGGTCGGTGCGTATGCCCAGTTCATCGACATCGATAGGCAGGACCTTGGTCTCGGCGGTTTCAAAGGCTTTCCTGGCGCCATAGTAACCCGGGTTTTCCAGCAGGATCGGTTTACCGGCATCCACCAGCAACTGCGCACACAGAAAGAGGGCCTGGCGAGTGCTGCTCAGCACCATGATCTGGTCGGGAGAGCATTTGGCCCCGCGCTCGAGGTTCAAGTAGGTGGCGATGGCCTTGCGTAGCGGCTCGGCGCCTTGCGGGTCGCCGTGCAACAGCACGTTGGCGCGATAGTCCTTCATCACCTGGCGCTGCAGGCGCTCCCAGACATCGGTGGGGAAGGTGCGGGTTTCCGGCAGGCCGGTCGCAAATGCCTTGATCACCTGCTGATCGTTCACGCCGCCACTGTCGAGGATCATCCGCCCGCGCTGGCTCAACCCCGCCCCCGGTGCCGCCTGGCTGCTTTTGACCGCTTGTGCCTTGATGCGTCGGCGCGTCGCACCGCGCAATTCGGTGCCCAGCGTTTGGCAGACATAACTGCCCGACCCCTCGCGCCGCACGATAAAACCGTCCCGGTGCAGTTGCACGTAAGCGTTCTCCACGGTATCGCGGGCGATCCCGAGTGACTTGGCCAGGCCCCGGGTCGCGGGCAGCTTCAAGCCCGGGTCAAGGGCACCCTCGAGGATCAATGCCCGCAATGCGCGCTGAATCCGTTGGTGCAGATCCAACAGCTGAAACTCAACATCGTTGAGGCGCATTTTCAGCGTTTCCAGCTCGAACGTGTTCGCCATGCGGTCTGCCTGATCTTAATAAATTGGCCTGCAAAGGCAGGCCATCCTATCCGTAGAATCCGCCGCTCGCCACTGCCTTTGCGCTCGGCGATCACGTGCATTGCGAGCAATTTTGAACAGGGGTTGACCGACTTCATGAAGGGTTTTGCCCGCGTGCATGGCTGAGGCAAGGATCGCTTCAGTCACAGCAAGCGGTCCGGTAAGTGGTCTGCTCCTCAGCGAGAAAGTGTAGGGACGAAACGTGCCATTTCAGCGCTATAAATCACCCCTCACCGAAGCCAGCGCCTCGTTTTGCAAGGAGCAAAGCAATCATGTCTTCTACAGCATTCCCATCGCCCCTGCGTCCACGCGACCTTCTGCATCCGATTGTCGCCGGGCTGATTTCAGTCATCGTCAACTATGGCGGCACGTTTATCCTGGTCTTTCAGGCTGCCAAGGTTGCCGGGCTCAGCCCCGAGATGACGGCGTCGTGGGTATGGTCGGTGTCAATTGGCGTGGGTATTACCGGGCTGTTTCTCAGTTGGGTGAGTCGTGAACCGATCATCACTGCCTGGTCAACGCCCGCCGCAGCCTTTCTGGTCGTCGCACTGTCCAATACGCCCTACGCCGAGGCAGTAGGTGCGTACATCATTTCAGCCGCCGCCTTCGTGCTGCTGGGTTTGTCCGGCTGCTTCGAAAAAGTCATTCGCCTGATACCGCCGGGTGTGGCTGCGGGCCTGCTGGCCGGTATCTTGCTGCAGTTCGGTATTGGCGCGTTTGGTGGCATGAGCCTTGACCCAGTGTTGGTCGGGTTGCTGATTGCCGCTTACGTTGTGCTCAAGCGCTTTACCGCGCGCTATGCGGTGGTGGGCATTCTGGTGCTGGGGCTGGCGTTTCTTCTGACGCAGGGCCGTGTAGAGCTGTCGGGGCTGGCGCTGCAATTCGCGGCACCGGTATTCACCCAGCCTGAGTTTTCGATCAATGCGCTGCTCAGTGTGGCACTGCCGCTGTTCCTGATCACCCTCACCGGCCAATACATGCCAGGCATGCTGGTGCTGCGCAACGATGGCTTCAGTACCAGCGCTAATCCCATCCTGACTGTCACGGGGCTGGGCTCCTTGCTGATGGCGCCATTCGGTTGTCATGCCTTCAACATTGCGGCCATCACGGCGGCCATCTGCACCGGTAAAGAAGCCTCGGAGGATCCGTCCAAGCGATGGATCGCCGGGGTTGCCGCAGGCGTGTTCTACATCTTCGTAGGGATTTTCGGGGTGACCCTCGCCGCAGTGTTCATGGCATTACCGGCCACCTTCATTACGACGCTGGCCGGGCTGGCCCTGCTCGGCACTATCGGCGCCAGCCTGGCCAGCGCCATGGCCGACGTCAAAACCCGCGAAGCCTCGCTGATCACCTTTCTGGCATCCGCCGCGAACATCACCTTGCTGGGGGTTGGTGGGGCGTTCTGGGGGGTGCTGATCGGTCTGGCGGCCTACGCCTTGCTCAATGCCCGTTTACCGCGTCGTGAGACGGTGGTCATTCCGGCTGCCGACGCTGTTGTGACGACCAAAGGAGTCACCCATTGATGCTCGATCAACTGGAAGAAACCGTCACCCTGCACGAGCGTCATGGCCGTTACCCACAGGCCACCAGCGTCGAAGATTTTCGCCGCAACCTGGCGGCCGTGCAGCAGCGAATCACTAACGCCTGTCAGCGGGTCGGACGTGACCCGGCGAGTGTGCGTCTGTTGCCGGTCAGCAAAACCTTTGACGAAGCTCATCTGCGTCTGGCCTACGCCGCCGGCTGCCGCCTGCTCGGTGAGAACAAGGTGCAGGAAGCTCAGCGCAAGTGGCAAGCCATGAGCGACATTGCCGACCTGCAATGGTCGGTTATCGGCCACCTGCAAATCAACAAGGCCAAGCAGGTGGCGCGTTTTGCCAGTGAGTTTCAGGCGCTGGACAGCCTGCGAGTGGCCGAGGCCCTGGATCGTCGCCTGCACATCGAGGGGCGCCAACTGGATGTGTTCATTCAGGTCAATACCTCCGGTGAAGCCAGCAAATATGGCTTGGCGCCCGAAGCCGTCGCGGACTTTTTGTACACCCTGCCGACGTTCTCGGCGTTACGAGTACGCGGGTTGATGACGCTGGCGCTGTTTTCGGCCGACGTGGTCCGTGTCCGCCCTTGCTTTGTACGGCTGCGCGAATTGCGCGAGCGTTTGCGCCAGCACGCTCCGGCGGGCGTCGGGCTGGAGGAACTGTCCATGGGCATGTCCGGTGATTTCGAAGTCGCCATTGAAGAAGGGGCCACTGTGGTACGTGTCGGTCAGGCCATCTTCGGCGCACGTGCCATGCCGGATGCCTACTACTGGCCGACCGCGGATGCCTGTCCGGGAAGTGATGAGTAGTCGCCGCTGACACCCCCTTAACATCTTTGATCCAGCTCTACAGGAAGCCAATCCGATGTACGACTCAACGCTGACCCTTGAAGCATTCGACGCCGAGCTGTGTGAGGCGATTCATAACGAAGAACATCGTCAGGAAGACCACGTCGAACTGATCGCTTCCGAAAATTACGCCAGCCCTTTGGTGATGAAAATCCAGAGCACCGTGCTCACCAATAAATACGCCGAAGGTTATCCAGGCAAGCGCTACTACAGCGGCTGTGAGTATGTCGATGTGGCCGAACGCCTGGCCATCGAGCGGGTCAAGGCCCTGTTCAACTGCGACTACGCCAACGTACAACCGCATGCAGGTGCGCAGGCGAACGCCGCGGTATTCCTGGCACTGATCAATCCCGGCGACACGGTGATGGGCATGAACCTGGCCCAAGGCGGCCACCTGACCCACGGTAACCCTTCAAACTTCTCGGGCCGTCATTACAAGATCGTTCCTTATGGCCTTGACCCGCAGACGGGCCTTCTCGACTACGACGAGATGGAGCGTATCGCCCTGGAAACCCGGCCGAAGATGCTGATCGGTGGTTTTTCCGCCTACTCCCGGTACAAGGACTGGGCGCGCATGCGGGCCATTGCCGACAAGGTCGGGGCCATTTTCTGGGTCGACATGGCCCACGTCGCAGGGTTGGTCGCCGCGGGAGAATACCCGGACCCATTGCCGCACGCCCATGTGGTCACCAGCACCACGCACAAGACCCTGCGGGGCCCACGGGGTGGCTTGATATTGTCCAAGGGGCAAGATGAAGCGTTCTACAAAAAGCTCGATTCTGCGGTATTCCCGGGTGTCCAGGGTGGCCCATTGATGCACCAGATCGCCGCCAAGGCCGTCGCCTTCAAGGAAGCACTGAGGCCCGAGTTCAAAACCTATCAGACCCAAGTGGTGATCAACGCCCGGGCCATGGCGGCCGTGCTGCAAGAACGCGGTTACAAGATCGTTTCCGGTGGCACCGATAACCATATGATGCTAATCGACCTGTCCGACAGGACTTACACCGGCAAGGAAGCCGATGCAGCCCTGAGTAGTGCCTATATCACTGCAAATAAAAACTCGGTGCCCAATGACCCGCGCTCACCGTTCGTGACCTCCGGGCTGCGCATCGGTACCCCAGCCATCACCACCCGTGGTTTCGGCGTGATCGAATGTGAACAATTGGCGGGCTGGTTGTGCGACGTACTGGACGCCCTGGAAAACGGCGACAGCGAGAGGGTCGGGCACCACGTGCGCGAACAAGTGGTGGAGCTCTGCCGCCGTCATCCTGTCTATCGTTAACCCTGTTACCCCGGGCTACTACCAGGCTGATGTCATCATTGGGCGAAAAACCAGTCGCGCGGCAAGGCACCCGGGATGTACGGGCGCACTCGATGCCAATCTGTCGAGTCTCTAGCTGGAGGCTGATGGCCGATATTGCAGTGCTTCGGCTACGTGGCTGCGACCGATAGCGTCTACTTGTTCCAGATCCGCCAGGGTACGGGCGACTTTCAGTAGACGGTGAGCAGCACGAAGCGAAAGGGTCAGTCGCTCGCAGGCGCTTTCCAGCCAGCCTTCATCTGCTTTGGACAGCGCGCAATGCTGGCGTAGCCCTGGCAGGTCGAGAAAGGCGTTGGCGCAGCCCTGGCGTTGTTGCTGGCGCTCCCTTGCCTGGGCGACCAGGGCAGAAGCGCTGGTTGTGTCGTCACCGGTTTTGATCGGATTCAGCGCCGTGCTTTCCCGGGCTACGGTCAGGTGCAGGTCGATGCGGTCCAGCAAGGGCCCGGACAACTTGTTGCGATAGCGCTGAACCATGTCCGGTGTACAGGAGCAACGGCCGCTCGGTTCGCCAAGATATCCACAGGGGCAGGGATTCATCGCGGCGACCAGTTGAAAGCGCGCCGGAAAACGCACGCGGTCCTTGGCGCGGGAAATCACGATGTGGCCGGACTCCAGTGGCTCTCTCAACACCTCCAATACCTTGCGATCAAATTCCGGGAGTTCATCGAGGAACAGCACGCCATGGTGAGCGAGGGTGATTTCGCCGGGTTGCGGTTTCGAACCGCCGCCCACCAGTGCCGGGCCGGAGGCAGAGTGATGAGGTTGGCGAAACGGTCGTTGCGGCCAATGACTCAGCGGCACACAACTGGCGACCGATTGAATCGCTGCAACTTCCAGTGCTTCGTTCTCGGCCAGAGGTGGCAGCAGCCCTGGCAATCGGCTCGCCAATAGCGTCTTGCCCGTACCCGGTGGCCCGCTGAACAGCAGGTTATGTGCACCCGCTGCCGCAATCAGCAGTGCGCGTTTGGCTGCCATTTGCCCCTGAACTTCATTCAAGTCGGGATAGGGTTTGCTGGCGTAGAGCAACCCATTGGAAACGTAAGGCTCGATAGGTGTGTGCCCATTGAAATGCGCCACTGCCTGCAGCAGATGGTCCACTGCGATGACCTTCAACCCCGACGCCAGGCAGGCCTCCTCGGCATTCGCCTGCGGTACCATCAACCAGCGCCCGGCCTTGCGCGCCGCCAATGCCGCCGGTAACACCCCGCGGACCGGCCGCACTGCGCCGGAAAGCGCCAACTCGCCCAAACACTCCACATCATCCAGTGTCAGCGTCGGCACCTGCACGCTGGCCGAGAGAATCCCCAGGGCAATCGCCAGATCGAATCGCCCGCCATCCTTAGGCAAATCCGCCGGCGCCAGATTCAACGTGATGCGTCGCGCCGGAAATTGCAGCCCCGAATTGATGATCGCACTGCGCACTCGGTCCTTGCTTTCCTTCACTGCCGCCTCGGGCAGGCCGACCATGGTCAGCGACGGCAAGCCATTAGCCAGATGGACTTCAACAGTGACGGCTGGCGCTTCCACGCCGACCTGAGCGCGGCTGTGTACGATGGAGAGGGACATGGTCGTTCCTTGAGCTAAACGGGGCCGCTTCCTGCGGGTTGTTGAAGGGTAGTCGTGGAGTCTGGTCGGAGAGTAGGGAAACGTTCGCAGAATGTTGCAGAAGCCACGATCTTTAACAGCAGCCAAACGCTGCGTTCGGCTGCGGTGGCAAACCCATCTCCTGAGCAATCGCACTCCTCAACACCGTTTGCGAATTGCATAAGGATCGCCTGCGAAACTTATCGCACGTATTTGACCTCTCGGATTTATTCAGTTTGTAAAATAAAATAACTTATGTTGCGACAGTTTCTTTGGAAGGAATTATGTTGTCGAACAAGCTGCTGTCACCCTCTATGATTTTTCTGGTGAAGCTCTCGGTATCCATCTTGTTTTTACCTTCCGCGATATGCGTAAAATAGTTGAAGTCCAAATCTATCCAGTCATTAAGCTTGGTTTCGTAGTTGTTTGGATACTGAGCTTGCTCCACTGGGGGCAGACCCTTGTAATGGTCGAGGACACTTTGGAAGAATTTGGTGAGCTTTCCAGTGTTGTTATATTCATATTCTGCTTCGGCCACCACTTTCTTTCGCCATGCGTACTCTTGTTTGGCTGATTCTTCCAGTGCTGCCCGTCTTTCATTGACGGTAAAGGTGTCGCTGTCATCGTAAGTGATTAAGGCTAGTTGATCCATGGGCATTCCAGAAAACGGATTTCTGCCGAGCCCGTTTGTATACTGTGTTGCATTTTTGGCACGCGCTAATAATGTGGGGTTATCTGAGTCGGGAGCTTCAGCATCGTATTTTGATTTGTTGGCAGTGTAATTGGCGCTCTCCAACTCGTTGAGTGTATTTCTAGCCATCGAACCCAGTTCCGCTCTAGTGAGGCGCACATCCCGGGCCTGTGCGCGTACTGAGGCTTCGCTCAACTGGTTCGCTAGCGTGGAAACGGTACTGCTGTCTCGTACGTCGCCAGATGGGCCTTGGGGTGTGCTTTGGTTGACAGCTGGTGTTTTGCTGGGAGTCGCTGTCAATGTTTTTGCTCCAGCCAGCGCTGTGCCGCTGTTAGCTGCAAAGTTGATTGGTGAATTAACCATTTATTGCCACTCCCTGCTCGAAGACTAAAATATGATATATCGTCTAATGATGTTGATGCTTTAGCAAAACCTTACGCGCACCTTAGAGGTCGCTATATGCTTTACTTCATGGTGATTTCTACTGACCAAGCATAGGAGGACGGATTTGTTTTAGTCACTTTTATGGTGCAGGTGGCCCCGCCACTAGGTGTGGCCGTATTATTCCATTTTGGAATTTTGCTCGCGCCTGAGCCAGTAGCGGCCACAAATGTAGCCAGGTAAACGCATTTTTTGTTGCCAATTTGATATCGTAAGTTAGCATGGTTGTAATCAGGCGATATCAGGCTTTGTATGGTGTAGGTGTCTGTGCTATTTGCGATCACGGACGCTTGTGGAGTAGGTGATGCGTTTGCTTTCGTTATAGCTTCGTTGTTGGATATAGGGGTGTACGTTGCAGTCTGGGTTCCAAGATTCTTAAATGTGACCGTTACAGGTGGTCCCGCGACAACTGGGCCTGTATAAAGTGCAGTCAATGTGAAAGCGGCAATCAGAGCCTTATAGGTTTCCATGGGCATTGCTCCTTGTGGTGTTATGAACATTCCTTTGGGTGTATCGCACTTGTCATAATCCATTATTCAAGCTGGACTGAATTTTTTCCGAGCGAGTGCAGCGCTCGCGCTTTGAGAAGTGAGCTTAGAAAGGGTGGCTTTGAGGCGCAATCAGACCGCGGACGAGAACGTTGTAGGGCATTGCCGGGATTACTGCGGGCGGAAAGATCTCAGGCTCGGCAATTCCTACAGGTAAATCTGAAGGTCGTTCCGACTTTATCGCAAGCAGGCTCGCTCCCACGTAGATCTTCGATCTCCACCGGATAATCGCCTGGAAGCGTTGGAGGGAAATCGAAAAGGTCAGTACAGCATCCGTATCAACGCTCAATGGCGAATTTGCTTCATTTGGGGGGGGCTAGCGGACCAGAGAATGTCGAATTCGTCGATTATCACTGATGTGAGTAATGACTAAGAATGGTATGCGCCCGGTTCACCCTGGCGAGATCCTCAAAGAGGAATACCTGGAGCCTCTGAGCCTTACGGCTGCAGCATTGGCCAGAGCGCTGAGCGTTTCGACACCCACGGTGAACGATATCGTGCTCCAGCGTCGAGGAATCAGTGCTGATATGGCTCTCAGGCTTTCTATTTGTCTGGACACGACCCCTGAGTTTTGGCTGGACCTGCAATCGACTTACGATTTGCGCAAAGCCGAAATCGAACGAGGGGCTGCGATCCGGGATCAGGTTGAGCGACTTGCGCACTGCGCCTGATTGTTGTCTTGGATTTATTGAACCCCACGCCGAAAGCGTGGGGGTTTTTATTCAGAATGCGTGAAGCATCTTCGCGGCTCTTTTCCACCAAGGCGCATTGATAGCAGGCCTGGGAGTAACCGGATCAGGCAATAGTTGCGGCACATCCTGCAACCGAATCCACGGCTGGTTGTTCCAGTGCAGCAAACTCAACGACATTTCCGGCCAGTTGAGCAGGCTCAGTTGCGGGCGTTCGGTTGTGGTGGGGTATTGGGCATCTCGCAGGGCGGGAACAACTTCGTGGGTGAGCCATTCACGTAACGCTCGGTACTCGGGGCAGTAGTGATAGACGAGCATGGCGTAGACGCCGGATTCGCTGATCAGCAGGGTGTTTTCGATGTGTCCGTGGATTAGGGTTTTGGCTGTTTGGTATTGGTCGGGATCGAGTTTTCGGAGTTGGCGGTCGTTGAGGTAGATGCGTAGCAGACGGCCCAGGTCGCGGGCGCTGAACCAAGGTTGGTTTTGTATCAGGAGGGCGTGGAGGTGGAGCTTGTGGCGGGTGAAGACATGAGGGATTAGATAGCTTTCTTTCATTTTGCAACTCCGGATGCGTATGAAGGAAGCTGCCTCTGTTCGTCGCCAAACGAAAGGGTGGCAGCTGCGCGCGGGTTGGCGAACCGGTGCATCCGGACAAACCGGCAGACCTGAAGGTCTCCCACGCACAGCCGCCATAATTCGAGATGGGATAATTCCCTGAATCGAATGTGGTCGCAGTGCGTCGGATGCTATCCAGGTCGCCAAACCCGGTGCTGAATATTCAGCTGGGGATGAGCTTAGAGATCGGATACTTCGCGACGCAATCGGACGGCGGTGTGATTTTTGTAGGACGTTGCCGGGATTGTTGCGGGGCTTGAGATCAAAAGATCGCAGCCTGCGGCAGCTCTACAGGTGAAGCGCAAGGTCGTTCCGACCTTCAATTGCGAGCAGGCTCGCTCCCACAGGGATCGTGGTGTTACTCGGCTGGTGGATTGAGCTTCGCTTCAAGCTCGGCGACTTTCGCTTCAAGACTTTCCAGCCGAGCCCGCGTGCGTGCCAATACAACCATCTGGCTATCGAATTCTTCCCTACTCACCAGATCCAGTTTGCTGAAGCCGCTCTGCAGCAACATTTTGAACTGGCTTTCGATTTCAGCTTTCGGCAGAGGCGTGTCGCCGCTGAAGAGGCGGGAGGCGGTGCCGGTCAGGGCGTCGAGGAAGTCTTTTGGCGCGAGCATGGGCAATGTCCTGGAAACAATGACGGGCAGTGTACCACGCAGTGTCTATAGTCATTTTCGCGGGCAAGCGGTGCACGCTTTTCGCGCATGGGGACGGACGGCCTCGCACCGTTGTTGTGCGTAACGTGCCGGGTGTTGTCGCTAAGTATTCACTATCCGCCGGTAAAGACTTGAAAACAGTCAGTTTTGTGGAGATGGCAAGCTTTCTGCTTAGATGCTGGTAACCCATGCACTGATGCAGTCGCTGTGACGAATGCAGTGCGCCAGGCGGAACGCGGGGAGTGTTTCGCAAGGAGCGGTTAGCTGGCGTCGGACGGGCAGGTAAGGCCGACGATGCGTTACAAAGCCAGGCACTGCGCTTAGACTTGAGACGGGTTTGTTTTCCTGGGGCAAGTCCACCAATTCGGGAGAGAGTTTTCATGAAGCTAGTCACTGCCATCATCAAGCCGTTCAAGCTGGACGACGTACGCGAGTCGCTGTCCGAGATCGGCGTGCAGGGCATTACCGTCACTGAAGTCAAAGGCTTTGGTCGGCAGAAGGGTCACACCGAGCTGTATCGCGGCGCGGAATACGTGGTCGATTTCCTGCCCAAGGTGAAGATCGACGTCGCCATCGACGACAAGGATCTGGACCGGGTAATCGAGGCCATCACCAAGGCGGCCAACACCGGCAAGATCGGTGACGGCAAGATCTTCGTGGTCAATCTGGAACAGGCGATTCGCATCCGTACCGGCGAAACCGATACCGACGCAATCTAAGCGGCCACAAACCCAACGCCCCAGGAGAAAACAATATGACTCTGCGTAAATTCGCAGGGCTAGGAGCCCTGTTGTCCCTCGTAATGCCCAGCCTGGCCATGGCGGCAGACGAAGTGGCGGCCCCAGTCCTCAACTCCGGCGACACCGCCTGGATGATGACCTCGACAGCCTTGGTGCTGTTCATGACCATTCCCGGCCTCGCGCTGTTCTACGGCGGTATGGTTCGGTCGAAAAACATTCTTTCCGTGATGATGCAGTGCTTCGCCATTACCGGTCTGATCAGCGTCCTGTGGGTCATTTATGGCTACAGCATCGCGTTCGACACCACGGGCATGGAGCAGGGCGTCGTCAACTTCAACTCGTTCGTCGGCGGCATGGGCAAGGCATTCCTCGCCGGCATCACGCCAGCCAGCCTGACCGGGCCTGCGGCGCTGTTCCCGGAGGCGGTGTTCGTCACCTTCCAGATGACCTTCGCGATCATCACCCCGGCGTTGATCGTCGGCGCCTTCGCCGAGCGGATGAAGTTCTCCGCGATGCTGGTCTTCATGGGCGTGTGGTTCACCCTGGTTTACGCGCCGATTGCGCACATGGTCTGGTCCGGTAACGGTGGCCTGTTGTGGGACTGGGGCGTTCTGGACTTCGCCGGCGGCACCGTGGTGCACATCAACGCCGGTGTGGCCGGTCTGGTTGCCTGCCTGGTGCTGGGCAAGCGCAAAGGTTTCCCGTCCACGCCGATGGCGCCGCACAACCTCGGTTACACCCTGATGGGCGCGGCCATGCTGTGGGTCGGCTGGTTCGGTTTCAACGCCGGTTCCGCCGCTGCGGCCAACGGCACCGCCGGTATGGCGATGCTGGTGACGCAAATCGCAACCGCCGCTGCGGCACTGGGCTGGATGTTTGCCGAGTGGGTCACCCACGGCAAACCTAGCGCATTGGGTATCGCATCTGGCGTGGTTGCCGGTCTGGTGGCAATCACCCCGGCTGCCGGCACCGTTGGCCCGATGGGCGCGCTGGTCATCGGTCTGGCGGCTGGCGTGGTGTGCTTCTTCTGCGCGACCACCCTGAAGCGCAAGCTCGGCTATGACGACTCCCTGGACGCCTTCGGTGTGCACGGTATCGGCGGTATCCTCGGCGCAATCCTGACTGGTGTGTTCGCTGCGCCGTCCCTGGGCGGCTTCGGCACTGTCACCGACATCGCCGCACAAGTGTGGATTCAGTGCAAAGGCGTGGGCTTTACGGTGATCTACACCGCGATCGCCACATTCATCATCCTCAAGGTGCTGGATGCGGTCATGGGCCTGCGCATCAACGAAGAAGAAGAAGCGGTCGGCATCGATCTGGCGCTTCACAACGAGCGCGGCTACAACTTGTAAGCACGCCCGTAAAAAACTTGCCCGGCTTGCCGGGCATTTTTTTGTCTGGAATTTGTCATTGAAAGCTGAGCTGAAAGGTTTTTTCCTATAGGTTTTGCGATGTTTGCGCCGGGTGTTTTTGTGCGGTCGAAGGCTTACAGGAATGAAGGAATATTAGGGCCTTTGTTTTTTCCCAGAGCGCGCTAGAATGCGCCCCGAACGTGCGGAGAACTGTATGTGGCAACAGACTCTGATTACCTTGCGGGCGAGGCCCCGGGGCTTTCATCTGGTAACGGACGAGTTACTCGCCGGCTTGCCTGAACTCAAGGCGTGTCGGGTCGGTCTGTTGCATTTGTGGCTGCAGCATACCTCGGCGTCGTTGACCATCAACGAGAACGCCGATCCGGCGGTACGTCGCGACTTCGAACGATTTTTCAATCGTCTGATCCCACAAGGAACAGGCGGCTATGAGCATAACGACGAAGGCCTGGACGACCTCCCGGCGCATTTCAAGGCCAGCGTGCTTGGCTGTCAGCTCAGTTTGCCGATTTCGGCGGGCCGGTTGGCGTTGGGAACCTGGCAAGGCGTTTACCTGGGCGAGCACCGTGATCATGGCGGTGCCCGTAAAGTCCTCGCCACCGTGCACGGTGAAGGGGCATAACCGCTGGTCAGCAGCGGCTGTTGATTTTTTTCCGGCAGCCTTCGACAGAGGGCAAAGCTGGGCTATAACTAATCTGCTTTTCGCAAGTCATGAGGTAGAACATGAGCGACGATGATCTGGAAAACGACGACCTCGAAGTAGGCGACGAAGACGAAACCGAAGAAGGTCTGGAAGCTGCGGCGGAAGACGTCGCTGAAGACGACGGCGGTGATGCGCCGGTTCCGACCGCCAAAGGCAAGGCCAAGGCAGCGGTATCGATCGATGAGTTGCCGAGTGTCGAAGCCAAGAACAAGGAACGCGATGCTCTCGCGCGGGCCATGGAGGAGTTTTTGGCCAAGGGTGGCAAGGTGCAGGAAGTGGAGGCCAATGTGGTCGCCGATCCGCCCAAGAAACCTGACAACAAGTACGGCAGCCGGCCTATCTGAGGCTGCTACCTGCTTGCTGAAAAAGCCCGCCGTCGCTGCGGGCTTTTTCGTGCCTGAAACAATATTTTCGGGTTGAATACAGTTCACTGTGGGAGCGAGCTTGCTCGCGATGGCAATAGATCAGACGCCGATATGGTGACTGTCAGACCGCTTTCGCGAGCAGGCTCGCTCCCACAGGTGCTGCGTATCACTCGGGGTCAGCGTTGGGTGTTCCACCGCGCCAGCAACGCCGGCAAATCGGTCAGGCTGCGAATCTCCGCATCGGGCAAGCGCTCGGCTTCCCAGACCTTGCCCGCCGGGTTGAACCAGATCGCCCGCATTCCCGCCTGCTGCGCACCGGCAATGTCATCGCCTGGATGATCGCCAATGTGCACCGCCGATTCAGCGGTCGCACCACCGCGCCGCAAGGCCTCCTGGAACAGTCGCGCATCGGGTTTGGCGATGCCGATGTCTTCGGCGCACAGCGCAAATTTGAAGTAATCCGCCAGGCCCAGTCGACGCACATCGGCGTTGCCATTGGTGACCACGCCAAGGGCGTAATGGTTGGCGAGGATTTCCAGGGTCGGTTCGACCTCCGGAAACACATCGATCTGATGGCGGGCGTGCAGAAACACTTCAAAACTCTTGTCCGCCAGATCCGACGCCTCGTCATGCCCGTAACCGGACTCTTCCAGCGCATGGAACAGCACCCGCCGACGCAACGCGCTGATGCGGTGCTTGAGGCTTGGCTCGTTGCTCAATACACGCTCGCGAATAGCCCACAGATGCTCTACCGGCACAGCCCCAAGGTTGGGCGCGTGCTCGGTCAGCCACTCACGCAAAACGGCTTCGGCACTGACGATCACGGGGGCGGTGTCCCACAGGGTGTCGTCGAGGTCGAAGGTGATCAACTGAATACTCATGAATCGTCGCCTTTCATGCGTTTGGCCCGTGGGTGGGCGCTGTCGTAGACCGCTGCCAGATGCTGGAAGTCCAGGTGGGTGTAGATCTGCGTGGTCTTGATGTCCGAGTGTCCGAGCAGTTCCTGCACCGCGCGCAGGTCCTGGGAGGACTCCAGTAAATGGCTGGCGAAGGAGTGCCGCAGCATGTGCGGATGCAGGTTTTGCCCCAATTCGCGTTCGCCGGCAGCCTTGACCCGCACCTGGATCGCCCGCGGACCGAGACGGCGACCTTGTTGGCTGACAAACACCGCATCGTCTGCCGGGTTGGCCATGGCCCGCAGTGGCAACCACTGCTCCAGGGCTTCGCGGGCCTTTTTTCCTACCGGCAGCAGACGGGTCTTGCTGCCTTTGCCGAGTACCTGGACCATACCGTCAGCCAGGTCGAGCTGGTCGAGATTGAGCCCCGTCAACTCCGACAACCGCAGCCCGGAGGAATAGAACAGCTCCAGAATCGCCTGGTCCCGACGTGCCAGAAAGTCATCCTCGACCCCGCCCTCAAGCAGTTGCAGTGCGCGGTCGGTGTCGAGGGTTTTCGGCAGGCGGCGTTCGCCTTTGGGCGGCGCGAGGCCATTGGCCGGATCGTGGTCGCACAGGCCTTCGCGGTTCAGGTAATGATAGAGCCCGCGAACGGCCGACAGCAATCGCGCCAGGCTGCGGGACGATTGGCCCTGGGCATGCAAGCGGGCAATCAGGCTGCGCAGGCGCTGGATGTCCAGCGCCGCCCAGCTGCCGATGTTCTGTTTGACGCACCAGCCCAGCACTTTATCGAGGTCGCGGCGGTAGGCCGATAGCGTGTGCGGCGACACCTGCCGCTCACTGCGCAGGTGTTCGCAGTAAGCGTCCAGTTGTCGTTCCATGTTCAGCGTACCGAGCGCAGGGAGTTGTTGACCCGTGGCAACACGCGACCCATGACTTCAGCGATGTAGCTCAGGAACAGGGTGCCCACCGAGCTTTTGTAGTGCTGCGGATCACGGCTGGCGATGGCCAGGATGCCGTGGATGCCTTGGTGGCTGATGACAACGACGGCGGTGGAGCCAATCTGCTTGCGCTGTTCTTCACCGAACAGGAAGTCCAGTTCGTGCTCGCGCAGGCTGCCGCTGACGCTTTTGTCTTCCGAGAGCAAGCCGCCGATGGCCACTTGTGCTTCGTCGTGAGTGGCCCAGCGGCCGACCGGCATGGCGTTGTCGCCGAGCAGGATGAGGCTGACGAAGGGCACCTGGAACTCCTGGCGCAGGCTGTCTTCGACGCACATCACCACGTCTTCCAGGCTGGCGGCATCCATCAACGCCAGGATCAGGCGACGGGTCTTTTCGAACAGCCGGTCGTTGTCCCGGGCCACGTCCATCAAATGCGACAGGCGATGACGCAGTTCAATGTTGCGGTCGCGCAGGATGGTCATCTGACGTTCGACCAGCGACACGGTATCGCCGCGTCGATGGGGAATACGCAGGGACGGGAGCAGTTCTTCGTGCTCGACGAAGAAGTCCGGATGAGCCTCCAGGTACGCGGCAACAGCCGCCGCCTCCAGGCTTTCGGACGGTGATTCGTCAGCTTGTCGTGCGGGTACCTGAGGCTTGTCGGTCATGGATTTCGCTCACTCAAAGACGCACTTGTCCTTCATATACGCGCACTGCCGGGCCGGTCATCATCACCGGTTGGCCAGGGCCTGCCCATTCGATGGAGAGACGCCCGCCTGGCAGGTCGATCAATAGCGGCGAATCCATCCACCCCTGGCTGATCGCGGCCACTGCGGCGGCACAGGCGCCGGTTCCGCAAGCCTGGGTTTCCCCGGCTCCACGCTCCCAGACGCGCAACTGCGCGCGGCTCCGGTCGATGACCTGGAGAAAACCGACATTGACCCGTGCCGGGAAGCGCGGGTGATGTTCGATTTTCGGCCCCAGTTCATGCACCGGCGCATTGTTGATATCGCTGACCCGCAGCACGGCATGGGGGTTGCCCATGGACACGGCAGCCAGATCGACCGGGATGCCGTCGACGTCGACCTGATAACTCTTGGCCTGCTCCGGCGCCTGGAACGGAATATCCGCAGGCACCAGACGCGGGGCGCCCATATTGACGCTGATCTGGCCGTCGTTTCGCACGTCCAGTTCGATAACGCCGCTTTTGGTCTCGACGCGGATCTGCCGTTTTGCGGTCAGACGCTTGTCCAGTACGAAGCGGGCGAAACAGCGCGCACCGTTGCCACACTGTTCCACTTCGGAACCGTCGGAGTTGAAGATCCGATAGCGGAAGTCCACGTCCGGGTTGCTCGGCGCTTCAACGATCAGCAACTGGTCGAAACCGATGCCGGTGTGCCGGTCACCCCATTGCTTGGCGTGCTTGGGCAGAATGTGTGCGTGCTGGCTGACCAGGTCGAGGACCATGAAGTCATTGCCCAGGCCGTGCATCTTGGTAAAACGCAGCAGCATGGTTTTACTCCGGCAGCAGGCTTTCGCCAGCAAACAACTCGGCTACCGTCTCGCGGCGACGCACTTCAAATGCCTGATCACCGTCCACCAACACTTCAGCGGTACGGCCGCGGGTGTTGTAGTTGGAACTCATGACAAACCCGTAGGCACCGGCCGAATGCACGGCCAGCAGGTCGCCTTCTTCCAGTGCAAGTTGACGATCCTTGGCCAGGAAGTCGCCAGTCTCGCAGATCGGGCCGACGATGTCGTAGGCGCGGGCAGCGGAGGTGCGCGGGCGCACGGCAGTGACGTCCATCCAGGCCTGGTACAGCGCCGGGCGGATCAGGTCGTTCATGGCGGCGTCGACGATGGCGAAGTCTTTGTGCTCGGTGTGCTTGAGGTATTCGACCTGGGTCAGCAATACACCGGCGTTGGCCACGATGAAGCGGCCCGGCTCGAACACCAGCGCCAGGTCACGACCGTCGAGACGCTCGCGCACGGCCTTGATGTAGTCGGCAGCCAGTGGCGGCTCTTCGTCCTTGTATCGCACGCCCAGGCCACCACCGAGATCGATGTGACGCAGGTAGATGCCGCAATCGCCGAGGCGGTCGACCAGGCCCAGCAGGCGGTCGAGAGCGTCGATGAATGGAGGCAGGGTGGTCAGTTGCGAGCCGATGTGGCAATCGACGCCAACCACTTCCAGGTTCGGCAGTTGCGCGGCACGCACATACACGTCTTCGGCGTCGGCGATGGCGATGCCGAACTTGTTCTCTTTGAGACCGGTGGAAATGTACGGGTGGGTGCCGGCATCGACGTCCGGGTTAACGCGTAGCGAAATCGGCGCGCGAACACCCAGTTCTGCGGCGACCACCTGCAGGCGCTCCAGCTCGTCGGTGGATTCGACGTTGAAGCAGTGCACGCCGACTTCCAGTGCGCGACGCATGTCGTCACGGGTCTTGCCGACGCCGGAGAACACAATCTTGTCGGCGCTGCCGCCAGCGGCCAGTACGCGTTCCAGCTCGCCACGGGAGACGATGTCGAAACCGGCGCCCAGGCGCGCCAGGACATTCAGCACACCCAGGTTGGAGTTGGCCTTGACCGCGTAGCACACCAGGTGCGGCGTGCCGGCCAGTGCATCGGCGTAAGCCAGGTATTGGGCTTCGATGTGCGCGCGGGAGTAAACGTAGGTCGGTGTACCAAAGCGCTCGGCGATGGCAGACAGGGCAACACCTTCCGCGAACAGTTCACCGTCACGGTAGTTAAAAGCGTCCATGAGGTTCCCTTATTGGTAGACGTCGTGCTTGTGTGCTTTCGATGCAGGCTGCTGTTGCGACGATATGGCCTGCTCGGCAGGGTCCTGATTTTCGTCAGGCAGATACAGCGGGCCTTTTTGACCACAGGCCGACACAAGGCAGGCAACCGCGACGATTGCAGCAAGGGAAGAGATCAGGCGCTTCATGGCGAAATCCTTGAAAAAGCATTAATTGCGCCGGAGTATACCGGCCACCCGGCAGCTTGCCTATGCAACGGACCGCCCGTCCGGCGGGGCTTGGCCGCAAGCACATCGCTCCCACAGGTCGTTATCCTTTGCAATCGACGGGGCTCGGTCGTATCTTGCGGCGCTTGAGCCTGATCAGACACTTTTTGAGGTTGCCGTAATGAGTTTGTCCGAAGCGCGTTTCCATGACCTGGTCGATGCCACCCAGCAAACCCTGGAGGACATCTTTGACGAGAGCGACCTGGATATCGACCTCGAAAGCTCGGCCGGTGTGCTGACCGTCAAGTTCGAGAACGGCAGCCAGTTGATCTTCAGTCGCCAGGAGCCGCTGCGTCAGCTGTGGCTGGCGGCGGTGTCCGGTGGTTTCCACTTCGACTACGACGAAGAAAGCGAGCGCTGGATGTGCGACAAGAGCGAAGAGCAGTTGGGTGAGATGCTCGAGCGTATCGTCCAGCAGCAGGCTGGTGTCGAGCTCGATTTCGAAGGCCTGTGAGATCGTGACCCAGCCTGCACCTGTCCGTGCTCCCAAGCCGCTCTACAGCAACGTCAGCCCGGCGGTACCGTCGCCCTGCAGCGGTGTGTGCCGGCTGGACGAGCGGAAAGTCTGCCTGGGCTGTTTCCGTCACGTCGAAGACATCCGCGAATGGCGTTCGGCCGATGACGAGCGTAGACGCGTGATTTGTGCGCAGGCCTCGCAGCGCAAACAGGGCTCCGGGCCATGACTTGTATATTTTTTGAGCTGTGATAGTGTCCGGATATGCCTCAACCCATCGAGGCTTGTGAAAACCCCGCCTTTTCTGGCGGGGTTTTGCTTTTTTCGTGCAGAAGAAAGGAGTCTGCCCTGATCATGACCGCACCTTCCATCACACTTACCCGTCTGGACGTTCAGCGTCTGGAGCGTCTGATCGACAGCCTGGATGACACGCTGCCGGGCGTTATCGCGTTGCAAACCGAACTGGATCGCGCCGATACACTGGTCGGCCACGATGAAGTGCCGGCGGATGTCGTGACCATGAATTCCCGTGTGCATTGCCGTGAAGAAGGCAGTGGCAAGGACTACCACCTGACCCTGGTGTACCCCAAGGATGCGAACGCCGACGAAGGCAAGGTCTCGATCCTGGCGCCGGTGGGCAGCGCGCTGCTTGGCCTGAAGGTTGGCCAGCACATCGATTGGCCGGCTCCGGGCGGCAAGACCCTGAAGCTGACGCTGCTGGAAGTCGAATCGCAGCCGGCCAATGGCGGCGCGTTCCCCGAGTGACACCCCCTCAGACCTGATCGAGCGCCTCGTTCAATGCGTGTTCCAGGTCAGCCTTGTAGCGCAGGTACAGATGAGTGGAACTCTGCCCTTCGCCGACCAGGCCTGACAGGTCGAGGTCAGTGATGTAGCCGCGGTAGCGTTCGGTCTCCCGGCGCTGCCCGACGATTTCCCGGGCGACCACGCGGAACAACCGGTCGCCATGTTCCAGCTCGGAAAACTCCCGTTGATTGCAATACAACGTCACCTGCACCTGACCCGGTGCGGCTTTGCCGACGATCGCCTGCACGTCGTAGAACGGCTTGTTCACCGGCGTCTGCGGTGTCGGCCGGGCTTCGATGCGGCGCGCCCGGCCAGGGCCTGACGGCAGCAGCTGGCAATACAGGGTGTCGAGGTTCAAGGGGTGGGCCGCCTCCATTGGCAACAGGGCATCGCGGCGATACTGGATCGATTGCAGGAAACGCTGCAGTGGCACCAGCAGGCTTTGCTCATCATGCCAGGGCAGGCGTTGCTGCCACAGGGCATTGAACTCATCGAGCACGTACAGATCGGCCTGATCTTCGTTGACTCGATAGAACACTTGTATGCAGTCCGGCTGGCCCGTCGGCAGGAACAGCGCTAGGTCGTGGTCTTCCAGTGCCTTCGGATCCAGGTGCAACGGGCTGTAGCTGGCCATTTCCTCGCCCAGGTAATCGATCAGCGCCGGTAGAGTAGCCAGCGCGACGTGCTGGACCTGGCCCGACACCAACTCCAGCACGTGGTAGTGCTGCTGGACCTGGATCAGGTAGCGATGATTGAGCCGGCTCAACAGCAGGTTCTGCGCGGTATCGAGGATTTCTTCCACTCGTTGGGCGATGAACTGCGCGCGGTTATGGCAGAAGCAACGTACCCGCAGCTTCGGCTGATGTGGCCCGGCCGGCAGGTTGTTGAGGTAATCGCGGATGCAGTCGAGCAGGGCGTGGGGGCCGTCGTAGCGACCGACCAGCACTTCGTTCCAGCTGTTGAGCGTGACCTGGTCCAGGGTCAGCACCAGGTTTTCCCGGACACCGGCGTAGCTCAGGGAGTCGGTGCGCTCGGTAGTCATCAGGATGTTCAGGTCGCGATGGTGCTTGAGCGGATCGATGCCGACATTCACCAGAATCAGCACTTCACTCGGCACGCTGGCGCGCAGCAGCGGTTCTTCGGCGACGGTGGGCAAGGGCAGGGCGATGGTCTGTTGCAGGCTGCCGAGCAGGTTGAACAGTTCGAATTCGCTCAAGTCGCTGGTGCCGGGGTGCAGGGCCAGGCGGGTACTGCTGTCGATCACGCCATTGCGGTGGCACCAGGTCAGCAGCTCGAGCAAGTGATGACTGCGTTTGATCGGCGCGAAATGCTCCCACTCCAGTGCCGTCAGGCTGCCGTTGTACAAGCCCCACTGGCTTTGCCCCGGCTCTTTCCTGTTCGGTGCGTGCACCAGCGTCAGGGTGTCTTCAGCCAGGTCCGGGGCGATACCGGGGTTGATGAACTCGACTTTGCCGGCCTTGCGCTCGAACGCGGCGTACAGGCGACGGCCGAGGACACTCAGGTCGCGCTTGTTGATGCGGCTGACCGTTTGTTCGTGACGGGCAAACTGGGTGAGGAAGCGGTAGCTGTAGTTCAGCTCGTTGACGAGTGCCCGCCGCTCGGAGCTGACCTGGCGGACTTTCCATTGGCTGCGGCTGTCGAGCAGGGTCAGTTGGCGCTGGTCCCAGTGCCATTCGTGGGCCAGGCGCTCGAGCAACGAGCGCTGCCAGCTCTGGGTGCGGCTGTTGCCAGTGAGTTTACGATTGACCTTCAGGTACAGCGCGCGACGCACCAGTTCCAGCCGTTCCGGTTCGTTGCGGGCGATCAGGTATTCCTCGATACGCCGGTACACCACGACATACGGATCCAGTTCGTCGAGGTCGAGCTGGTTGGCGAACACCGCTTGCTTGAAGCGCAGGCTCAGGCAATGGACCCTGGGGTGTTCACTGGCGTAAACCTCTGTCAGCAGCAGCTTGAGTACCGACTTGTAGGGTGACTCGATGCCCTTGAACAACTGCCAGAGCCCGGCGCCGATAAATTCACCGGGCGGGATGAAGGCCAGGTTGCCGAGGTCGAGGGTTTCATCGGCGCGGATAAAGCGTTTGGAGATCAAGGTATGGGTGTAGCGGTCGTAGCTCGACTCTTCGTAGACCGGCACCAACCACCAGATCGGTGTGCGCCCGGCGAGCCAGATCGCGGTGCGGTAAAACTCGTCCAGCAACAGGTAGTGCTGGGTGGTGCCGCAATCTTCCGAACTCAGCTGGGTATCGCGCTCGCCACGGACGAAACGGATCGGGTCGATCAGGAAGAAGTGCGCTTCGGCGCCCTGGCTGGCAGCCCAGGTTTCCAGCAACTGGCACTTTTTGCGCAGCTCGGCGAGTTCGTTCTCGGTCAAGTCCGGCCCATGGCAGACCCACACATCCATGTCGCTCTGGTCGGCCTGCGCCAGGGTGCCGAGGCTGCCCATCAGGAACAGTCCGTGAATCGGCCTTGGCGGGTTGCTGCCGTGGCGCGGTTTGTAGGAAAACGAGCGGGTCAGGCGCTGGGCTTCAGCGAGGACATTGGCATCCGGTTCGAAATTCGACAGCCCGGCCGGCGTACTGCCGGAAACGTAGCCGGGCAACAGCGGATGATTAACGTGGAAAAACAGCGGCAGCAAGGTCAAGACCCCTTGCTGGCGGGTCGACAACCCTTCCATGGCGCGAGCCATGCGCCCTTCGTTGAGTTTCAGAAAACGTGCGCGCAGCTGGCCGAGAACCTTGCGGTCAATTCCCTCGTCCAGATCGGGGCGGATTTCATGGGTGCGCGTCATGTCAGCTCAAACCGGCTCGCAGGGCTCGGACGTGGGGCTCTTCGGATGAGGGGCAGTTTAGCGCCTTGAGGCAAGGACCTTTAAGCTGATTTTGTTTTTCTGGCGTCAGATTTCTATCGATTGGAGACAGAAATCAGGGGAGTGTGCCCGCGGAAATCCCTGGGTCGGGGTCTCCGTGGGCGATGCGGCAGAATTCAGGCTGTTACTTCGGCGTTAAGAATGGTCAGCACGGATTGCACATTTTGCGCGGCGTCACGACCCAGGCTGGTCAGGTAACCGCCATCAGGCTGGTCGGTCAGTTCTTTTTCAAAGAGGCGTTTGGCGGCGGCAATGTGTTTCGGGGCAGCGGTCTGATGAATTTTCAGACCTTCCTGGGAACTGTCCAGGTTGAAGAGTGCGAGGACTTCCAGTTCGGCAACCAACTCAGGGGTAAGCGACATAAGGACTCCAGACTTTCTAGGAATTGGACGACAGCGCCCCTAAGGTGAACCCGCTTGTCCGGCATGTCCAGTGCTCGCGACAGGGTTTTTTCTCTGTAGGAGCAGCCGGTCGACGCTCGATTGCTCGCGAAGGTCGTCAACGATGACGCGTAAACCAGATGCCCCGTGGCGCTCTCGGGTTTTTCGCGAGCAATCGAGCGTCGACCGGCTGCTCCTACAGGGAGGGCGTGGGTTTATTGCTTTTCCGGCGGCAACTCGGGCAATGCGCGCAGGGCAGCTTCATACCATTGGGTGTTGAACGCGCGGTCTTCTTCGAGGATCGCGTCGATTTCTACCGCCAGAACATGAGCCATCAGGTTGAGGATTTCTTCGCGCTCATAGCCCACCAGCGTCAGCTTGTTGAACGTCGCTTTGGCAGCTGGCGGGTTGTCGCTTTCGATCTGGTTTTCGATGGCCTGGATCAGGGTACTTTCGGCGAACTCTTCTTCGTCGTTGTCGATATCGGTTGGCTCGCTCATGGCAGGCTCCTCAGGGAAAGGTGGCCAGTTTACCCGCATTCAGTCGCGTGATGCTGCTGGCAAGAATCCCGGCAGCGCTCTATAAACAGACACCGCCCACCCCGCACGGCCTGGAGGCTTTGTGATGTTTAAACTTTATGGATTCTGTGTCAGCAACTACTACAACATGGTCAAACTGGCGTTGCTGGAAAAAGGTCTGCCGTTCGAGGAGGTCATGTTCGTCCCGACCCAGACCCCGGAGTCATTGGCGATCAGCCCGCGGGGCAAGGTCCCGGTGCTGGGCGTCGAGCAGGGCTACATCAACGAAACCAGTGTGATTCTCGAGTACATCGAACAAGCTCAAAAGGGCAAGCCGCTGCTACCGAATGAGCCGTTCGAGCGCGCGCAGGTGCTGGCGTTGGCCAAGGAAATCGAGCTGTACATCGAACTGCCGGCGCGAGCCTGCTTCCCGGAGGCATTTTTTGGCATGACGGTGCCGGAGGCGATCAAGGAAAAAACCAAAGCCGAACTGTTGCTGGGGATGGCATCGCTGGGCCGGCACGGCAAATTCAGCCCTTATGTGGCTGGCGATAGTTTGAGCGTGGCGGATCTGTATTTTCTGTTCAGTGTGCCACTGGCGTGTGGCGTAGCGCAAAAACTGTTCGGCATTGATTTGTTGGCTGAAATGCCGAAGGCCAAGGCGTTGCTGGAACGGTTGGGGGGTAACCCGAACGTGCAGCGTGTGGCGGCGGACCGGGAGGCCGCGCTGCCGGCGTTCATGGCGATGATTGCTGCCAAGAAGTAGTTCTGTGGGGTCTTGAGGTCAGTCATCGTCGGAACGCCGCCCGGAGCAAGCCTGCTCCCACAGGGTTGGATGTGCGAACACTATCCAGTGTGGGAGCGAGCCGGCTCCGGGCGGCGATCCGACGATGCTTTTGGCTTTTAACGGCTGGCCAGCAACGACTGGCCACGAGCCACGGCAGCCTTCACCTGCGCCGGCGCGGTGCCGCCGATGTGGTTGCGGGCATTGACCGAGCCTTCGAGGGTCAGCACGGCGAACACGTCCTGATCGATCTGGTCGCTGAACTTGCGCAGTTCTTCCAGGCTCATTTCCGCCAGGTCCTTGCCGCTGTCCACACCGTACTTCACGGCATGACCGACAATTTCGTGGCAGTCACGGAATGGCAGGCCGCGACGCACCAGGTAGTCGGCCAGGTCGGTGGCGGTGGAGAACCCGCGCAGCGCCGCTTCGCGCATCATCGCGTGCTTGGGCTTGATCGCCGGAACCATGTCGGCAAAGGCGCGCAGCGAGTCGCGCAGGGTGTCGGCGGCGTCGAACAGTGGTTCCTTGTCTTCCTGGTTGTCCTTGTTATAGGCCAGAGGCTGGCCTTTCATCAGGGTCAGCAGGCCCATCAGCGCACCGAATACGCGACCGGTCTTGCCACGCACGAGCTCCGGCACGTCCGGGTTTTTCTTTTGCGGCATGATCGAGCTGCCAGTGCAGAAGCGGTCGGGCAGATCGATGAACTGGAATTGCGCGCTGGTCCACAGCACCAGCTCTTCGGAGAAGCGCGACAGGTGCATCATCGCGATGCTGGCGGCCGAACAGAATTCGATGGCGAAATCGCGATCGGAGACGTTATCCAGCGAATTGCCGCCAACCGCGTCGAAGCCCAGCAGTTGGGCGGTGTACTCACGATCGATCGGATAGGTAGTGCCGGCCAGCGCGGCGCTGCCCAGCGGCATACGGTTGGTGCGCTTGCGGCAGTCGACCAGGCGTTCGTAGTCGCGGCTGAGCATTTCGAACCAGGCCAGCATGTGGTGCCCGAACGTCACTGGCTGTGCAGTCTGCAGGTGGGTGAACCCCGGCATGATGCTGGCGGCTTCGCGCTCGGCCTGCTCCAGCAGGCCTTTTTGCAGGCGGGTGATTTCGGCCAGGATCAGGTCGATCTCGTCACGCAGCCACAGACGAATGTCGGTGGCGACCTGATCGTTACGGCTGCGGCCGGTGTGCAGTTTTTTACCGGTCACGCCGATGCGGTCGGTCAGGCGCGCCTCGATGTTCATGTGGACGTCTTCGAGGTCGATGCGCCAGTCGAACTGACCGGCCTCGATTTCGCCCTGGATGGTCTTCAGGCCATCGATGATGCTGTCGCGCTCGGCATCGGTCAGCACGCCGACCTTGGCCAGCATGGTGGCGTGGGCAATCGAGCCCATGATGTCGTGGCGATACAGGCGCTGGTCGAAGGTGACGGAGGCGGTGAAGCGGGCGACGAAGGCGTCGACGGGTTCACTGAAGCGGCCGCCCCAGGACTGATTGGTCTTGTCAGTGCTCATGAATTCGCTCGTATCGGCTTGAAGTAGGAAGGCGTGGAACGCTGGCGCGGATAATAACAGGGTTGCCAATCCTGTCGCTGACGCTGGTCGACAGGTTTTTTTTGGGGACGAGTCCAGGCTTGGGCAAGCCCCGCGCATTTTTGCGCAACGATATTTTCCAATTGAGCTGTATCGTCCCGGCAACCGTCTACAGTTGGACAGTAGGATCAGCGCACTTTTCGTTGCAGCCGCTGATTATAAAAAGAGGGGGGTGTTCAGATTGCGTAACAACAAACCCTGTGGCGATGTATCGCCAATGCGGGCCTGGGCCGCCAATCGCCCGGCAGATGAAAATTTAGCCGCCGGACCAGCGGCACTTTTTGACGCTCGCGCTAGTCTTAGCGTGGATCGCGGTGACGGACGTCACTTCACCTGTCTACGCTATCCTTGTGCGAGACTCACGCAGGAATCCAGCGCAATATGAATGTCCTGATCGTTGATGACGAACCCTTGGCCCGCGAGCGCCTGAGCCGAATGGTTGGCGAACTCGAGGGATACAGTGTCCTGGAGCCTAGTGCCACGAATGGCGAAGAGGCGTTGGCACTGATCGACAGCCACAAACCGGATATCGTGCTGCTTGATATCCGCATGCCCGGCCTCGATGGCCTGCAAGTGGCTGCGCGGTTGTGCGAACGTGAAACCCCTCCCGCCGTGGTGTTCTGCGCCGGGCCCGATGAATTTGCCGTGGAAGCCTTACAGGCCAGCGCCGTAGGCTATCTGGTGAAACCTGTGAGAACTGAACAATTACATGACGCATTAAAGAGAGCCGAGCGCCCCAATCGTGCCCAGCTCGCCGCCCTGACCCGCCCTGCTGCCGAAAGCGGCAACGGACCGCGCAGCCATATCAGCGCCCGAACCCGTAAAGGGATCGAGCTGATTCCGCTGGATCAGGTGGTGTATTTCATTGCCGACCACAAATACGTGACCTTGCGCCACGAAGGCGGCGAAGTGCTACTCGATGAGCCGCTCAAGGCCCTCGAAGACGAATTCGGTGACCGTTTCGTGCGTATCCATCGCAATGCACTGGTCGCCCGCGAGCGTATCGAGCGACTGCAGCGCACCCCCTTGGGACATTTTCAGCTGTTTCTCAAAGGTCTCAACGGTGATGCACTGATCGTCAGCCGGCGCCATGTGGCTGGCGTACGCAAAATGATGCAACAGCTTTAAACAGCTGTTCGCAGGCGAATTTCACACCCGATTGCCGGACATCCGGGGCCAGGGAGGCCGAGTAGTATCTGATACAAGTCAAAGTGGATTTGGCTGAGATGTTATTATCCGCCGTATCTATTCAGTACGGATTGATCCATGTCCTCTCGTCAGATCCGCATCGCCACCCGCAAAAGCGCTCTCGCCCTGTGGCAGGCCGAATACGTCAAAGCCCGTCTTGAAGTGGCGCATCCGGGCCTGCTGGTCACCCTCGTCCCCATGGTCAGCCGTGGTGACAAGCTGCTTGACTCACCGCTGTCGAAAATCGGTGGCAAGGGCCTGTTCGTCAAGGAGCTCGAAACCGCGCTGCTGGACAATGAAGCCGACATCGCCGTGCACTCCATGAAAGATGTGCCGATGGACTTCCCCGAAGGCCTTGGTCTGTTCTGCATCTGCGAGCGGGAAGACCCGCGCGATGCGTTCGTTTCCAACACCTACGCCAGCCTGGATGAGTTGCCCCGGGGCAGCATCGTCGGCACTTCCAGCCTGCGCCGCCAAGCTCAATTGCTGACCCATCGTCCGGACCTGGAAATCCGCTTCCTGCGCGGCAACGTCAACACTCGCCTGGCCAAGCTCGATGCCGGCGAATACGACGCCATCATCCTCGCCGCTGCCGGCCTGATCCGTCTGGGATTTGAAGATCGCATCACCTCGGCCATCAGCGTCGACGACAGCCTTCCAGCCGGTGGCCAGGGCGCGGTGGGTATCGAATGCCGCAGCGCCGACCGTGAAATCCATGCTCTGCTGGCGCCCCTGCATCACCAGGACACCGCCACCCGCGTGACCGCCGAACGTTCTCTCAACAAGCACCTCAATGGTGGCTGCCAGGTGCCGATTGCCTGCTACGCCGTGCTGGAAGGTGAGCAGCTGTGGTTGCGCGGGCTGGTGGGCGATCCAAATGGTGGTCTGCTGCTCAGCGCAGAGGCCCGCGCTCCTCGCGGCGATGCCGAAGCGCTGGGTGTGCGGGTGGCCGAAGACCTTCTCAGCCAGGGGGCCGACGCCATACTCAAAGCGGTCTATGGCGAGGCTGGTCACGAGTGATCGGCTGGCGCTTGCTGCTGACGCGTCCCGCCGATGAGTCGGCGGCGCTGAGCAGTCTTTTGGCTGAGCAGGGGATATTCAGTAACAGTCTGCCGCTTTTGGACATCATGCCGATTGCGGTCACTGACACAATGCGCCAGGTGATTCTGGCGCTGGACCAGTTCTGCGCGGTCATTGTGGTCAGCAAGCCAGCCGCCCGGATCGGCGTCGATCTGCTCCAGCGATATTGGCCAGTGCCCCCCGGTGTGAAGTGGTTCAGCGTCGGCGCGGCGACTGCGCAGATCCTCGAGGATCACGGATTGGACGTGAGCTTCCCGGCAGAGGGCGATGACAGTGAAGCCTTGCTCGAATTTTCCCGACTACGCGAGGCTATCGCACATCCCGATGCGCGAGTGTTGATCCTGCGCGGGGAGGGCGGGCGCGAGTTGCTGGCGGAGCGTTTGCGTGAGCTTGGTGCTAGTGTCGAGTATCTGGAGCTGTACCGCCGGGCATTGCCGATTTACCCGCCGACACTGCTGCTGCAACGGATCCAGGCGGAACGCCTGAACGGGCTGGTGGTCAGCAGTGGACAAGGTTTTGAGCACCTGCATCAATTGGCCGGCGACGCCTGGCCGCAGTTGGCGCGGTTGCCGTTGTTTGTACCGAGCCCCAGGGTTGCCGAAATGGCGCGTGCCGCCGGGGCCAAAACAGTTGTGGATTGTCGCGGCGCCAGTGCCGCGGCCTTGCTGACGGCGTTACGGGAGCATCCCGTACCCGTTTTCTAATGCAAAGGATGGATACGTGAGCGAAACAGCCTTGCCTAAAGATGACTCGCGACCGGTGCTTGATGCACCTGTTGATGCCCCTGTTGATAAAATGCCGCCACCACCACCTGCCGCCGAGCAGCGTCGAGGCAATGGTCTGGCAGTCATCGCGCTGCTGTTGGGTGCGGCCGGTGTCGCGGTGGGCGGTTGGGGTGTCTGGCAGGTGCGTCACCTGCAAGCCAATAATCAGCAGCAACTGAGCCAGGTGCAGGCGCTGAATGACCAGGCGCAAAACCTCAAACTCAATGAGGAGCGCCTGAGCGCACGCCTGGCGCAATTACCTCCCGCCGATGAACTGGAAGCACGTAGCCGTCTGGTCATTCAGTTGCAAGGTGATCAGCAGCGGTTGAACCAGCGCCTGGAAACCATACTCGGTGCCAGTCGCAAGGACTGGCGTCTGGCCGAGGCGGAGCACCTGCTGCGTCTGGCCAGCCTGCGACTGTCCGCCTTGCAGGACATCAGCAGCGCCCAAGCGCTGGTCCAGGGTGCCGACGAGATTCTGCGCGAGCAGAACGACCCAGGCGCCTTTGCTGCTCGCGAGCAGGTGGCCAGGACCCTGATTGCCTTGCGCAGTACCGAACAACCGGATCGCACCGGGCTGTTCCTGCGTCTGGGCGCGCTGCGCGATCAAGTGGCCAGTCTCACCGAGCTGGCGCCGGAGTACAAGGACCGTGGCGATTCGTTGCTGGGCCTGACCGCCGATGGCGACGGTGCCAGTCGCTGGGCGCAATGGTGGGATCAGATTTCGCGCTACATCCGTATCGATTTCAATGCTGACAAAAACGTTCGTCCATTGCTGGCCGGCCAGAGCCTGAGTCAGGTACGCCTGGCCCTGAGCCTGGCGCTGGAGCAAGCGCAGTGGGCCGCACTCAATGGCCAGGCGGCGGTTTACTCCCAAGTGCTGGACGAAGCGCGGGACATCCTCAAGGGCAACTTCAACCCGGACAACGCACAAAGCAAAGTGATGCTTGAGCAGGTGGCCGAGTTGAGCAAGCAACCCGTCACCGTAGTCACACCAGATATGACCGGCACCCTGAGCGCGGTGCAGGGGTATCTGGAACGGCGCAACGTCAACGCCGAGGACTCGGTCAAGCCAATGGCCAGGCCTGCCGCGAACGCTACGCCGGAGGCCACGCCATGAGACGCCTCTATGTGATCGTGTTCCTTGTGATCGCCGCTGCCGCTGCGCTGGGGCTGGCGATTGCCGAACACTCCGGTTACGTGCTGATTGCCTACAAGACCTTCCGCTATGAGTCGAGCCTGTGGGCTACTTTGGCGCTGGTGGCTGTGCTCTGGCTGGTTTTCTGGGGCATCAAGTCGCTGGTCGAACTGGTGATGGCTTCCAGTGGCGTGGTCAATCCGTGGTCGCGGCGTAACCGCAGTCGTCGGGTGCAGGTGGCGATCGAGCACGGTCAACTGGACCTGGCCGAGGGTCGCTGGGCCAGTGCGCAACGTCACTTGCATCGGGCCGCCGAAGCCGAGCGCCAGCCGCTGCTTTACTACCTCGGTGCGGCCCGTGCCGCGAACGAACAAGGCAATTACGAAGAAAGCGACAACTTGCTGGAGCGCGCCCTGGAGCGTCAGCCTCAGGCCGAGTTGGCTATCGCCTTGAGCCACGCTCAGTTGCAGACCGATCGCGGTGATACCGAAGGTGCCCTCGCCACCCTGCAAGCCATGCGTGAACGCCATCCTCATAACGCACAGACCCTGCGGCAGTTGCAGCGCTTGCTTGAGCAGCGTGGTGACTGGTCGGCAGTGATTCGCCTGCTGCCGGAGCTGCGCAAAGACAAAATCCTGCCGGCGGCCGAGCTCGCCGAGCTGGAGCGTCGGGCCTGGGGGGCGAACCTGTCTCTGGCAGCGCAACGGGAAGAAGACGGAACGGTGGGGCAGCAATCGCTCGAACGTGCCTGGCAACAACTGACCTCGGCACAGCGTCAGGAGCCGCAACTGGTGCTCGCGTATGCCGAACAACTGCGGCAATTGGGGGCTCAGGTCGAGGCCGAAGAAGTGCTGCGTACCGCTCTCAAACGCAGCTACGACAGTCATCTGGCACGACTCTACGGACTGGTTCGCGGCAATGATCCGGCCCGCCAGTTGCAGGCTGCCGAAGGCTGGCTCAAGGACCATCCGGCTGATCCGGGCCTGCTGCTGACACTGGGTCGTCTATGCCTGCAAAACAGTTTGTGGGGCAAGGCCCGGGACTATCTGGAAAGCAGCCTGCGTGTACAACGCAATCCGGAAGCCTGTGCGGAACTGGCGCGCTTGCTGGCGCAAATGGGCGATACCGAGCGCAGCAACCAGCTGTTTCAGGAAGGCTTGGGGTTATTGGATGAACGCTTGCTCGCGGCCCCTCTGCCAGTGCCAGCCCGCGCTTGACCCGTTCGCTGGCGCCAGGTTCCGGCGTCTGAGCGATGACCTGCGGCGAAGGAGCGATCGTCCTCGCCGCAGTGCGATGATGAGTTGAAATTCAGTTGCCGCATCTCGTCGCAGGCAAAGTCCTACAGAGGACTACACTTTATCCTCTCGTCTGCGTCGGGATTTCCCTACACCTGTGCTGAAGTCTCTGTGGGCACTTGCCTTGTAAGGCCGTCGCGCTTTCCTCTACCGTAATGGTCTGTCACTACTTTTACGGAAAAGCCATGTCTTTGGCCTGCTCACGTTCCTTGTTTTTCATGGCCTTCATTGCGGGCGCTCTGGCGATGGGCGTTTCCTACTACCTGGAATATGCAGTCGGCCTGCGGCCTTGTGGATTGTGTCTGTTGCAACGGTTTTGCATGGCGCTCTTTGCCGGTGTCTGCCTGTTGGCTTCGGTCCATGGCCCTGGTCGCATCGGAAACGTTCTGTATTGGCTGCTCAGTCTTTGTTGCAGTCTCGCCGGCACTGTCACCGCGTGGCGACAGGTCCTGCTGCAAAGCCTTCCGACGGAACAGACAGCGGCGTGCTCGACCCATCTGGCGGACCTGTTGGCCAGTTCTCCGTGGCTATCCGTCGTACAACAAATGTTCAAGGGCGCTGCCGACTGTGTGGAAATTTCCTGGACGCTGTTCGATCTGAGTCTCACCGAGTGGAGCCTGTTGTTCTTCGTCGCGATGATGATTCTGGCCGTTTACCAGTCGTTGCGACTGGTCTGGATCAGCGATCAACGACCACTCAGCGGCGAGTCGTCGCACCGGGCCTTTGCGGGCGATTAAACACTTGTATGAACTTTATCGCCTGCGTACCTTGAAGCCAGTGTCGTGCGGGCATAATCTGGCCCGCACGTGTCATTGGAATTATGTTGCTCGATGACGCTCTGCCTGAAATCGCCCCCGACGTAACAAGAGGGCGACGGGCATAGAGCAGCTGACCCACAAGGGAAGAGAGATCACCATGCTCGAAAGTTGTCAGAATGCTCAGGAACGCTGGGGTGGAGTGCACCTGCTGATCGATCGCTGGTTGCAGGAGCGCAAGGAGCTGATCGATGCATACGACAAGCTCGGTGCCGATCCAGAGGCACTGTCCACGAATCGCAAGCCCTTGCAGGAATTCTGCGGCGTGCTGGTCGATTACGTGTCAGCCGGCCACTTTGAGATCTACGAACAACTTACCGGGGAAGCCAAGGCTTTCAACGACAAGCGTGGTCTTGAACTCGCGGAGACGATCTACCCGCGTATCGACGTAATTACCGAGAAGCTACTGGCGTTCAATGACCTGTGCGATGAGGGCAAATGCGTCGCCGAGAAGTTCAAGGAACTGGGTGGCCTGTTGCACGAACGCTTCGAACTGGAAGATTGCCTGATCGAAGTGCTGCACACGGCTCACAAGGAAACCGATCCGGTTCAGGCCTGAAGCACTTCCTGCAAGACCCCGAAACGGCGTGCCAAGGCACGCCGTTTTTCATTTCCGCTGTCAGCTGGTTGCACCACGCAATTCAACCTCGAACACCAATGGAGTGAACGGTGCGATCACGTCGCCGGCACCGTCGGCGCCATAGGCCTGAGCCGATGGAATCACCAGTCGCCATTTCGCCCCGACCGGCATGTTTTGCAATGCACTGCGCCATCCGGCGATCACGCTGTCGAGACTGAACCATTGTGGCTGGCTGTTCTGATCGAACACTGTGCCGTCGGGCAAGCGACCGATGTACAGCACCTGCACTTTGCCGTTCGGTCCGGCCTTGGCGCCAGTGCCTGGCGTCAACTCCTTGAGCAACACACCATCAGCCAGTTCGCGCACGCCGGGCTTGGCCTTTTCTGTGGCGAGAAAACGCTGTTCCTTTTCCAGTGCCATTTCGCTTTGCGGCTCGGCTGACTGCATGGCGATCCGGGCTTCGTGCTCGGTCAATATCTGCTGGATCTGCTCGTCCTTCAGCGCCAGCGGTTTGCCCTGATAGGCCTGCTGCAATCCTTCGACCAGTGCCTTGAGTTGCAGGTCGGGAGCCTCCTGGCGCAAGCGTTCGCCAAGGCTCGCACCCAAGCTGTATGCGAGATCGTGGGCTTCATTTTCCTGCGTTGTTGCGGCGGCTTGGGCCACCGAAAAAAACACACACAGAGATAAAAAAAGGCAGCGCGACATGGGCATTCTCCGACCTGAATTGCGGGCGATTATGCCAGTGAGAATGCGCGCAACGGTGAACTGCTTTTGCGTCGCGGCAGAAGTTTTTCGATCCTTTGCAACGCGGGGCTTTCGATAGTGTCAACATGCCCTAGCGGCGGTTGCAGCAGAGGTCTAGTATGAGCCGCACTCACTTCAGCCAGGAGGTAAACCATGTCGGCCACCAAGAAGCCAGTAAACACTCCATTGCACCTGCTCCAACAACTATCGAGCAGCCTGCTCGAGCATCTGGAAACCGCTTGTTCCGAAGCCTTGGCTGATGCTGAAAAACTGCTCGCCAAACTGGAAAAGCAGCGCGGAAAAGCGCAAGAAAAACTGCACAAATCCCGTACCAAATTGCAGGACGCTGCGGCGGCCGGAAAAGCCAAGGCACAAGCCAAGGCCAAGGACGCAGTGGCCGACCTTGAAGAGCTGCTCGATGCCCTCAAGGATCGTCAATCGGAAACCCGCGGCTACATTCTGCAACTCAAGCGCGATGCTCAGGAAAGCCTGAAACTGGCCCAGGGCGTCGGTCGTGTACAAGAGGCTGTCGGCAAGGCGTTGTCCCTGCGTGCAGCCAAACCTGCTGCGGCACCTGCGAAGAAAGCCGCTGCCAAACCGGCTGCTGCAAAAGCACCGGCCAAGCCTGCTGCCGCAAAACCGGCAGCTGCCAAACCAGTAGCGAAAACTGCCGCAGCCAGACCTGCTGCAAAACCGGCTGCGAGAAAACCGGCTGCTGCCAGCACCGCAAAACCTGCGGCTAAAACCACGGCTGCCAAACCAGCCGCTGCACGACCTGCCGCTGCAAAAGCCGCTGCTGCCAAACCAGCTGTGGCTAGAACCGCCGCCGCTAAACCGGCTGCAAAACCAACTGCAAAACCGGCCGCTAAACCGGCAGCCCGGACCGCTGCGGCGAAACCTGCTGCCAAGCCGGCCGCCAAACCCGTCGCTGCAAAACCAGCAGCCAAGCCAGCGGCAAAACCTGCTGTAAAAGCGGCTGCCAAACCTGCTGTTAAACCAGCCGCAAAACCAGCTGCAGCGAAACCAGCAGCTGTCGCCAAGCCAGCCGCTGCCAAACCAGCTGCGGCCAAGCCCGCTGCAAAACCAGCGGCCAAACCCGCTGCAAAACCTGCAGTGAAAAAGCCGGTTGCCGCCAAACCAGCCACCGCACCGGTTGCCAAGCCAGTCGCTCCGGCTGCGTCAGCAGCACCTGCTCCGGCAGCCACTACCTCGACAGTCGCGCCAGCACCTACGCCGACCGCAACTTCGAGCGCTGTAACCACCCCAACCAGCGCTTCCTAAGTGCCGGTTACCGCGACGCGCAGCTGATGCAGCGCGTCGCGGTGCAGGTGGGCGACCTCAGTCGTCGCACCTTCCAGCCAGGCCGATAGATCGGTCTCGGCACCTTGCGGCCAACTCTGCGCCGCTCTCTCCAGCCGCAACAACAGATGCCGTTCGGCTTCCAGCTCCAGCGCCTTCACTTGTTCACGCAGGGTATGCAAATCAGTGTCTGCCGTGGCCGCGGCCTTCCATTGTGTGCGCAAGGCGCGTAACGGCCGCACGACATCGGTGTCCCACGAGACGGCCACGCTGCGTAGTTGCTGCAAGCGCTGCTCATCGCAGGCCACGCCTCGTTGTCCCAGCCACGCACAACACAGCAACAGGCACACATTGACCCCCGCCGACTGCAATTGCAGGCATGCCTGCTCAACGCCCGGGCGGGCGTAAATGGTCAGGGAAAAGCTCCACAGGTCAGAGGACATAGTGCTACTCGCGCCAGTTGCGAGCGAAGCTGGTAGACTCCGCCGCCATTATGATTCGACTTCAGAACCTGACTTTACAGCGTGGCCCGCAACGTCTGCTAGAAGACGCCGAGCTGACCCTGCACGCCGGCCACAAAGCCGGTCTCATCGGTGCCAACGGCGCCGGCAAATCGAGCCTGTTCGCCTTGCTTCGGGGCGAGCTGCACCCGGACTCGGGTGATTGCTTCCTGCCGGCCGACTGGCGTATCGCCCACATGCGCCAGGAGGTCGACACCCTCGAACGCCTGGCGGTCGACTACGTGCTCGATGGCGACCTGCGCCTGCGCCAGGTGCAACGCGACCTGGCGGCAGCCGAAGCGGCCCATGACGGTGCCGCACAGGCCCGCCTGCACTCCGAACTCGACAGCGCCGACGGTTACACCGCCGACGCCCGGGCGCGCAAGTTGCTGGCCGGTCTCGGGTTCACCAACGAGCAGATGGATCGTCAGGTCGGGGATTTCTCCGGTGGCTGGCGGATGCGCCTGAACCTGGCGCAGGCCTTGATGTGCCCATCGGACCTGCTGCTGCTCGACGAACCGACCAACCACCTGGATCTCGACGCCATCATCTGGCTTGAGGAATGGCTCAAGAGCTATCCGGGCACCTTGATGCTGATTTCCCACGACCGCGACTTCCTCGATGCCGTGGTCGATCACGTGGCCCACGTCGATCAGCGCAAGATCACCCTGTACCGCGGTGGCTACAGCGCCTTCGAGCGCGCCCGTGCCGAACGCCTGGCCCAGCAACAGCAGGCGTACGAGAAGCAGCAGGTGCAACGTGCGCACATGGAAAGCTACATCGCCCGCTTCAAGGCCCAGGCCACCAAGGCCCGTCAGGCCCAGAGCCGGATCAAGGCGCTGGAGCGGATGGAAGAGCTGACCGCTGCCCACGTCGATTCGCCGTTCGACTTCGTCTTTCGTGAATCGCAGAAAATCTCCAGCCCGCTGATCGACCTGTCCGATGCCCGCCTGGGTTACGGCGACAAAGCCGTGCTGGAGAAGGTCAAGCTACAGCTGACCCCGGGTGCGCGAATCGGTCTGCTCGGCCCGAACGGCGCCGGTAAGTCGACCCTGATCAAGAACCTTGCCGGTGAGCTCTCGCCATTGGCCGGCCGCTTGACCCGTGGCGAGAACACCGTGGTCGGTTACTTCGCCCAGCATCAGCTCGACTCTCTGGATTCCAAGGCCAGCCCGTTGCTGCACCTGCAGCGCCTGGCACCGACCGAGCGCGAGCAGACCTTGCGCGATTTCCTCGGCGGCTTCGACTTCCGTGGTGCGCGAATCGACGAGCCGGTGTTGAATTTCTCTGGTGGCGAGAAGGCGCGTCTGGCTTTGGCATTAATTGCCTGGGACCGGCCGAACCTGCTGCTGCTCGACGAACCGACCAACCATCTGGACCTGGAAATGCGTCTGGCGCTGACCATGGCCCTGCAGGAATTCAGCGGTGCGGTACTGGTGGTCTCCCACGACCGGCATTTGCTCAAAAGCACCACCGACAATTTCTATCTGGTGGCGGACGGCAAGGTCGAGGAGTTCGACGGTGACCTGGAGGACTACACCCGTTGGCTGGTGGACTACCGTCAGCGCAATGCCCCGGTCAGCAACACCCCGGTCAACCCGGACAAGACCGACAAGAAAGCCCAGCGTCAGGCCGCTGCTGCGTTGCGCCAGCAACTGGCGCCGCACAAGCGTGAAGCTGACAAGCTTGAAACCGAGCTGGGCAAGCTCCACGAAAAGCTGGCGAAAATCGATGCCAGCCTCGGCGACAGTGACATCTACGAACCGGCACGCAAGAACGACTTGCGTGATCTGCTGGCCGAACAGGCCAAACTGAAGGTGCGTGAGGCGCAACTGGAAGAAGCGTGGATGGAAGCCCTGGAATTGCTGGAAAGCATGCAGGCGGAGCTGGAGGCGCTGTCCTGATGGACGCCTTCAAGCTGCCGCTGCCGGCGGTGTGGGCCGAGCCGATCTGGCTTGGCGTGCAAATCCTGCTGATCCTGCTCGCCGGTTACTTCGCCCAGCGCTTTGTTGCCAAATGCCTGACTCGTCTCGGTGAGCGCTACCCGTTTCCGCCGCAGTTGCTGATGCCGCTGCGCGGGGGCCTGCGCTGGCTGATCATGGGCAGTGCGCTGATTTTCGTCCTGGAGCGACTCGGTGTATCGGCCACGGTGCTCTGGACCGCGTTGTCCGGTTTCGTTGCGGTCGCGGCGGTGGCGTTTTTCGCCATGTGGAGCGTGCTGTCGAACCTGCTGTGCGCGATCCTGATCTTTACCGTCGGCCCGTTCCGCATCGGCGACGTGGTCGAGCTGGTGGACACCACCGACAAGCCTGGCGTCAAAGGTCGGGTGGTGGCGATCAATCTGCTCTACACCACGTTGATCGAGGCAGAAGAGCTGGGTACTGGCAGCACCATGGTGCAAGTGCCCAACAGTTTGTTCTTCCAGCGTTCTGTTCGGCGCTGGCGCGGGACGGATGTGTTTCCTTCCAGCGGGTTTGAGAAGTAAGCCTTCTGTTGCCTGATACACCGCCATCGCGAGCAAGCTCTCTCCCACATTGTTTTGTGTAGCACCCGGATATTGCGTCCGCAGCAGATCCCTGTGGGAGCGAGCTTGCTCGCGATGGGGGCCTCAAGTCAGCAGTCGCCATGTCCTGCAAAAAATCGGTAGTCATCGGCCCAAAGCCGCATTAGCTTAGACATCTGTCACGAGTCTGAGTCGAGGTGTGAAATGGAGCTTCAAACATGGCTGGCGTTTTTTGCCGCTTGCTGGGTGATCAGCCTGTCCCCCGGTGCCGGCGCCATTGCGTCGATGTCCAGCGGTCTGCAATACGGATTCTGGCGCGGCTACTGGAACGCCCTGGGTCTGCAATTGGGTCTTGCAGTGCAGATCGCCATTGTCGGCGCCGGTGTGGGCGCGATTCTGACGGCGTCGGCCACAGCCTTCTATGCGATCAAATGGTTCGGCGTGGCGTACCTGGTCTACCTCGCGATCAAGCAATGGCGTGCGCTGCCCAGCGATATGAGCGATGACGCGGCGGTGCGACAGATCGGCAAGCCTCTGGCGCTGGTGTTCCGTGGTTTCCTGGTGAACATCAGTAACCCCAAGGCGCTGGTGTTCATGCTGGCGGTGTTGCCGCAGTTCATCGACCCCCATGCTCCACTGCTGATTCAGTATCTGGTGATCGGCGTGACCATGATCTGCGTCGACTTGATCGTCATGGCGGGCTACACCGGTCTGGCGTCCAGGGTGCTGCGTCTGCTGCGCACACCGAAACAGCAAAAACGCATGAATCGGACCTTTGCCGGACTATTCATCGGTGCGGCAGCATTCATGGCGACGCTGCGCAAAGCTGCGATCTAAGCCCGCGGAAATCCAGGAGGGCGACCCATGAGGTCGCCTTTTTCATTGGTGTATCAATACCTTGGAGAGCCCGTGATTTCACCGGAAGTCCCGACAATGCTTGAGCGAAACCCGTTGGGCGTTAACAATATGTAACTTCGTTTTTCCAACTGAGATTCATTCATGATTGCCCCCTCCCGTTTGCTGGCCTGGTTGCTGCTGCCGCTGTTCGCGGCGTGCAGCGTTCAACTGCTGGCCGCCCCCGCCGAAGGTGCGCCGCAGGCGCTGCACTTGCTCGATTACATCGGCGCGGATTACCCGGACACGGTGCAGGCGGGCAGCATCACGGACCAGGCCGGATTTCGCGCGCAGCAAGAATCGGTCAAGACGCTGGAAAGTCTGATTGAAGCCCTGCCAGCCAAACCGGAAAAGACGGTGCTGGAGCAAAGCCTGACCGCGTTGGGTAACTCCATCAGTACCCGTCAGGACGGTGCCGACGTCACTCGCCAGGCTCGGCAACTGGGCGCGAAGCTGGCCGTGGCCTATGAAGTCAGCCAGGCCCCGGTCATTACGCCAGATCCGTCGCGTGGGGCGCCGCTGTACGCTCAGCATTGCTCGGTCTGCCATGGCGATTCAGGGGCCGGCGACGGCCCGGCGGGTGTCGGCATGACGCCACCGCCATCAAATCTGCGCGATACCAGACGACTGGATCGGCTGAGCCTCTACGCGATCTACAGCACCTTGGGCCAGGGTGTCGAAGGGACTGACATGCCGGCCTTTGCCGATCAACTCGATGATCGTCAGCGTTGGGACCTTGCCACCTATATCGCCAGCTTCAGTGTTGATCCGGCGACGGCCAAGGCTGAAAAGACCTACAACATTGCCGACCTGGCTCGTCAGACCCCGGCCGAAGTACAGGCCGCCGAAGGCCCGCAAACCGCCGCGACCTTCCGTGCCCAGCGGGCGCAACCGCCGCAGGTCAAGCGTGGCCCGGCACAACTGCTCGACTACACCGCAGCCACTCTGGACAAGAGCATCGCGGCGTATCGTGCCGGTGAGCATGACCAGGCTTATGACTTATCGGTAGCGGCGTACCTGGAAGGCTTTGAACTGATTGAAAGCTCGCTGGACAACGTTGATGCCAACACGCGTAAAGACACTGAAAAATCCCTGATGGCCTACCGTCAGTCGTTGCAGGACGGTCTGCCGGTGAGCGACGTCGAACAGCGCCTGGAAGCGGCCAAGGCCAAGTTGAAGGCATCGGCCGGCCTGCTCGGCAACGACGGTTTGAGCTGGTCGCTGAGTTACATTTCCGGCCTGCTGATTCTGCTACGCGAAGGTCTGGAAGCGATTCTGGTGCTGGCGGCGATCCTGGCTTTCCTGCGCAACACGGGTCAACAGGCGGCGGTGCGCAGCGTCAACGCCGGTTGGGGACTGGCGTTTCTGGCGGGGCTGGGTACCTGGGCGCTGGCAGCCTATGTGATCGATGTCAGCGGTTCGCAGCGCGAATTGCTGGAAGGTGCGACGGCGTTGTTTGCCAGTGTCATGGTGTTGTGGCTGGGCGTGTGGATGCATGACCGTCGTCACGCGGCGGCCTGGCAGGATTACATCAAGACCAGCCTGGTGGGTGGCGGTGGGCGTTTCGGCTTTGCGACCCTGGCGTTTTTCTCGGTGTATCGCGAACTGTTCGAAGTGATTCTGTTCTACGAAACTCTGTGGTTGCAGGCGGGTCCGGCGGGGCATAACGCGGTGCTGGCCGGCGGGGCCACGGCGCTGGTGCTGCTGGTCGGCCTGGCCTGGGTGATTTTGCGCGGTTCGGCGAAGCTGCCGCTGGCGCTGTTCTTCAGCATCAACGCCGGTCTTTTGTGCGCCTTGTCGGTGGTGTTTGCCGGGCATGGCGTGAAAGCGCTGCAAGAAGCCGGGATCTTCGGCACGCGGCCGGTTCCGTTCTTTGACTTCGACTGGCTGGGGATCCATGCCGATGCGTATTCGCTGAGTGCCCAGGCTTCGGCGATCATTGCGATTGTCGTGCTGTATGGTCGTAGCCGGGTGGTTGAGGGGCAGCGGGTGCAGGTTTCCTGAAAAGCATTCGCTTCGCTCACTTTCGCGGGCAAGCCACGCTCCCACATGGGCGATGTGTATCCTGTGGGAGCGTGGCTTGCCCCGGGCGGCGTTCCGACGATGCTTTTCAACAGAGGAAAATTCAATGCGTGTGTGGATCGATGCCGATGCCTGTCCGCGGGCAGCCAAGGATCTGGTGGTGAAGTTCGCCCTCAAACGCCAGTTCGAAGTGGTGCTGGTGGCCGGACAGCCGCAGACCAAACCGGGGCTGGCACTGGTCAAGTTGATCGTGGTGCCGAGCGGTCCGGATGCGGCGGACGATTATCTGGTGGAACACGCGGTGCCCGGTGAGTTGGTGATCTGTAGCGATGTGCCGCTGGCCGATCGTCTGGTGAAGAAGGGCGTGGCGGCGCTCGATCCGCGGGGCAAGGAGTTTGATGCGCAGAACATGGGAGAGCGGCTGGCGGTGCGCAACCTGTTCACCGATTTGCGCGAACAGGGGCAAATGGGTGGTGGACCGGCACCCTTTGGCGAACGTGAGAAGCAGGCGTTTGCCAATGCGCTGGACCGGATTCTCACTCGTTTGGCGCGCAAATCTTAAGACCAGTGGTGGACCCTGTGGGAGCGAGCTTGCTCGCGATAGCGGACTTACAGACAACATCAATGTTGAATGTGCTGGCCCCATCGTCGGAACGCCGCCCGGACCAAGCTCGCTCCCACACTTTTAGACGGTGTCAGGCGTCGTCTTCGTGGGTCAGTTCCAGTACCCGGTCCACCAGTTTGTTGATCCCCGATGCGGCCTCACTGATCGATTGCGCCAGCATGTAAGCCGGTGTGCTCACCAGTTTGCGTGCCTTGTCCTCGACGATGTCACTGACCGCGCAATCGGCATGGGTGGCGCCCATCTTGTTCATCGCGGCAGCGGTGTCGGTGTCATTGCCGATGGTGCAGGTGACGCCGGGGCCGTAGATCTTTGCCGCCAGGGCTGGGGAGATACACATCAACCCCACCGGCTTGCCGGCCTCGGCAAAGGCTTCGGTCAGTGCCAGGACATCCGGTTGAACGGTGCAGCCAGCACCTTCGATGGCGAAGTTGGACAGGTTCTTGGCCGAGCCGAAGCCGCCGGGCACGATCAGCGCATCGAACTCATCGACGTTCGCGTCACGGATATCCTTGATGTTGCCCCGGGCTATCCGTGCCGACTCCACCAGCACGTTGCGCGATTCGGGCATTTCTTCGCCGGTCAGGTGATTGATCACATGCAACTGCGCGATGTTCGGTGCGAAACACTGCACCTGGGCACCGCGCTGGTCCAGACGCAGCAGGGTGATGACGCTCTCGTGGAGCTCGGCGCCGTCGTACACGCCACAACCGGAAAGGATCACTGCAACTTTTTTGCTCATGGGCTTTTCTCCAGATTCATGGCGTTAAATGTCCACTAATTTGTCACTCGTTGCCATAGGGTTAATTCACGGCTACACATAGCATCTGTCCTCAAGATTCCGGTCAGGGCGCGTCATGGACTTCATTCTGTATGCGGTGCCGTTTTTCTTTGTGCTGATCGCCGTCGAACTGCTGGCCGACCGTTGGCGCGGGGTAAGTAATTATCGGGTGGCGGACGCGATCAACAGCATCAGCACCGGCGTGCTGTCGACCACCACGGGGTTGCTGACCAAAGGCGTGGGGCTGGTGACCTACGCGTTCGCCCTCAAGTACCTGGCGCTGTTCGAACTGTCGGTCGACAGTGTGTGGGTCTGGGTGTTCGCCTTTGTCTTCTATGACTTCTGCTACTACTGGCTGCACCGCATGGGCCACGAGCGCAACATCCTCTGGGCCGCCCATTCGGTGCATCACCAGAGTGAGGACTACAACCTGTCCACGGCGTTGCGCCAGACCAGTACCGGATTCCTGCTGAGCTGGATTTTCTATCTGCCGATGGCGGTGTTCGGCGTGCCGCTGCTGGTGTTCGTCAGCGTCGCGGCGCTGAACCTGCTGTACCAATTCTGGGTGCACACCCGGCACATTCCCAAGCTCGGCTGGTTCGAATGGTTCTTTGTCACGCCATCCAATCATCGGGCTCACCATGCACAGAACGCTCTCTACATGGATCGCAACTACGGCGGCGTGTTCATTATCTGGGACCGTCTGTTCGGCTCGTTCCAGGAAGAAGACGACAACGAGCCGGTGATTTTCGGCGTGACCACGCCGCTGGCGAGCTGGAATCCTGTGTGGGCGAACGTGCAGTTCTACGCGCAGTTATGGGCAGATGCGCGGCGTGCCGAGAGCACCTGGGACAAGCTGCGGATCTGGTTCATGCGCACCGGTTGGCGCCCGGCGGACGTGGCGGCCAAATACCCGGTGAACAAGCCGGACCTGAGCCAGTTCCGCAAATTCGAGGTGCCGCTGGACGGGCGTCAGCAGCTCTACGTCTTGTTGCAGTTCTGCGCCTACATCGCGCTGGGCAGCTACTTGATGAATCTTGAGCCGAAACTGCCAGTCGCCGCCCTGATGTTGGGCTGGGGGGTGGTGGCGTTCGGTCTGTTTGTGCTGGGCGTGGCCCTGGAGAGTCGCCCGTGGGCGTTGAAGCTGGAGTGGGTGCGGCTGGCGTCGAATCTGCCATTGGTATGGCTGGCCCCGATGGTGGGGTTGTGGCCGGCCAGCGCGGTGGGCTGGGTCGGCCTGCTCAGTTACAGCCTGTTCAGCGGCATCGGTCTCTACTGTTGCAGGAACCGCATCACTCGGTTGGCGTCGTAGGGCCTTCGGTATTGGTCTGTGCAGCTTTCAGGGCTTGTTCGTCGGCATAGACCTGCTTGGCCAGGCGGGCATTCTTGAAGCGCCGGCGCAGCCACAACACGAAGCCCAGGGCCAACAGGGCACCGAGTACCCAGAGTTCGTACTTCTTCACACTGCCGAGCATGCCTTCGAGCACGGCGCCGAAATGGTACGCGGCCGCCGCCAATGCGGCGGCCCAGATCGCCGCGCCAATTCCGTTGAGCAGCAGATAACGGCCCGGCGGATAGCCTGACAGCCCGATGGCCACCGGCATCACCGTACGCAAACCGTAGACGAAGCGGAAGCTCAGCACCCAGATGTCCGGATGCTTGCGAATGTGTTCCAGCGCCCGGTCGCCCATCATTTGCCAGCGCGGTTTGCGCGCCAGCAACTTGCGCCCGTGCTTGCGCCCCAGGAAATACCACAGTTGGTCGCCGGCATAGCTGCCGAAGAAGGCCACGACCACCACCAGGTTGATGTCCATGTATCCACGGAACGCGAGGAAGCCCGCGAGTACCAGAATGGTTTCGCCTTCGAAGAACGTGCCTAGGAAAAGGGCAAAATAGCCGAAGTCATGCAGAAATTGTTGGAGCATTGTCTGGGTGCTGGCGAAATGAACGCGCAGCCTAACCCTTCGGACACATTCAGGAAAGTGTCCAAATGTGTCTCGACGTGAACATTTCCTACAAGGACAATGGAATGCGGCTACCTGTCGCAGCGTGCACATAACTGTCACACGTTCGTCATAATGGCCGCTTATAACTGTCACGCTCGCACGTCTGCGGGCTCAGGAGTCTGCCGTGAGCTTTACCCCCGCCAATCGTTTGTTCCCCGCAACCCGCCTGCGCCGCAACCGTCGTGACGACTTCTCGCGTCGTCTGGTCCGTGAAAATGTCCTGACCGTCGATGATCTGATCCTGCCTGTATTCGTGCTGGATGGTGAAAACCGTCGCGAAGCGGTGGCCTCGATGCCGGGCGTCGAACGCCTGACCATTGACCTGTTGCTGGAAGAGGCAGCCAAGTGGGTCGAACTGGGGATTCCGGCGCTGGCGCTGTTCCCGGTAACACCCTCGGAGCTCAAGTCGCTGGACGCCGCCGAAGCGTGGAACCCGCAAGGCATCGCCCAACGCGCGACCCGTGCGCTGCGTGCGCAATTCCCTGAGCTGGGCGTGATCACCGACGTCGCCCTGGACCCGTTCACTACCCACGGCCAGGACGGCATTCTTGATGAAGAAGGCTACGTGCAGAACGACATCACCGTCGACGCACTGGTCAGGCAAGCCCTGTCCCATGCCGAAGCCGGCGCCCAGGTCGTGGCGCCATCGGACATGATGGACGGCCGCATCCAGGCGATCCGCGAAGCCCTCGAGGTGGCAGGTCACGTCAACGTGCGGATCATGGCCTACTCGGCCAAGTACGCCAGCGCCTATTATGGCCCGTTCCGCGATGCGGTCGGTTCGGCGCTGAACCTGGGCAAGGCCAACAAGGCCTCCTATCAGATGGACCCGGCCAACAGCAACGAAGCCCTGCACGAAGTGGCGGCGGACTTGTCAGAAGGTGCAGACATGGTCATGGTCAAGCCAGGCATGCCGTACCTGGACATCCTGTGCCGGGTAAAAGAAGAATTCAAAGTGCCGACGTTTGTTTATCAAGTCAGCGGCGAATACGCCATGCACATGGCGGCAATCCAGAATGGCTGGTTGAGCGAAGGGGTTATCCTCGAGTCCCTGACCGCTTTCAAACGTGCAGGGGCAGATGGCATCCTGACGTACTTTGCCGTTCGTGCCGCTCAATTGTTACGAGAGCAGAAATAGCCCTCCCAGGAACATTCGATGAATACCGAAGTACTCACTGAAGTTGCCGTTAAAGACGCTCAACCCGTGGTGGAGCAGGTCGACGAGACCCCGCCGGAGCTGGAGCCAGCTCCGCCCGCGGCGGTCGTCGAAACCGCTGCCGCTGCGCCAGCGCCGGCGGTGGCCATTCCCGGTCTGGATGACAGCAGCCTGTACATCCACCGCGAGCTCTCGCAACTGCAGTTCAACATCCGCGTGCTGGAGCAGGCGCTGGACGAGTCCTACCCGTTGCTGGAGCGGCTGAAGTTTCTGCTGATATTCTCCAGCAACCTGGACGAGTTCTTCGAAATTCGTGTCGCCGGCCTGAAGAAGCAGATCACCTTCGCCCGTGAACAGGCTGGCGCCGATGGTCTGCAACCGCACCAGGCCCTGGCCCGCATCAGTGAACTGGTTCACGGTCACGTCGATCGCCAGTACGCGATCCTCAACGACATTCTGTTGCCGGAGCTGGAAAAACATCAGGTCCGCTTCATCCGTCGCCGCTACTGGACGACCAAGCTCAAGACCTGGGTGCGTCGTTATTTCCGCGACGAGATCGCACCGATCATCACTCCAATCGGCCTCGACCCGACGCACCCGTTCCCGTTGCTGGTGAACAAGAGCCTGAACTTCATCGTCGAGCTCGAGGGCATCGACGCCTTTGGCCGCGATTCCGGCCTGGCGATCATCCCGGCGCCACGCCTGCTGCCGCGCATCATCAAGGTGCCGGAAGAAGTCGGCGGCGCAGGCGACAACTATGTGTTCCTGTCGTCGATGATCCACGCCCACGCCGATGACCTGTTTCAGGGGATGAAGGTCAAGGGCTGCTACCAGTTCCGCCTGACCCGGAACGCCGACCTGGCGCTGGATTCCGAAGACGTCGAAGACCTGGCCCGCGCCTTGCGCGGCGAACTGTTCTCCCGTCGCTACGGCGATGCGGTGCGCCTGGAAGTGGCTGACACTTGCCCGAAACACCTGTCCGACTACCTGCTCAAGCAGTTCAACCTGAGCGAGACCGAGTTGTATCAGGTCAACGGTCCGGTGAACCTGACGCGGCTGTTCAGCATCACTGGCCTCGACAGCCAGCGCGAGCTGCAATACCTGCCGTTCACCCCGCAGATTCCGAAACTGCTGCAAAACAGCGAGAACATTTTCAGCGTGATCAGCAAGCAGGACATCCTGCTGCTGCACCCGTTCGAGTCGTTCACCCCGGTGGTCGACCTGCTGCGCCAGGCCGCCAAGGACCCGCACGTATTGGCGGTGCGCCAGACGCTGTACCGTTCCGGCGCCAACTCGGAAATCGTCGATGCGCTGGTGGATGCGGCGCGTAACGGCAAGGAAGTCACGGCGGTGATCGAACTGCGTGCGCGGTTCGACGAAGAATCCAACCTGCAACTGGCCAGCCGTCTGCAAGCGGCCGGTGCAGTGGTCATCTATGGCGTGGTCGGCTTCAAGACCCACGCCAAGATGATGCTGATCCTGCGCCGCGAGGCCGGCGAGATCGTGCGTTACGCGCACCTCGGCACGGGTAACTACCACGCCGGCAACGCCCGCCTGTACACCGACTACAGCCTGCTGACCTCCGACGATGCCTTGTGCGAAGACGTTGGCAAACTGTTCAGCCAGTTGATCGGCATGGGTAAGACGCTGCGCATGAAGAAGTTGCTGCATGCGCCGTTCACCCTGAAAAAGGGCATGCTCGACATGATTGCCCGCGAGACCCAGTTCGCCCTCGACGGCAAACCGGCGCACATCATCGCCAAATTCAACTCGCTGACCGATCCGAAGATCATCCGCGCGCTGTACAAGGCCAGCCAGTCAGGCGTGCGCATCGATCTGGTGGTGCGTGGCATGTGCTGCCTGCGGCCGGGTATCACCGGGGTTTCCCACAACATCCACGTGCGTTCGATCATTGGCCGCTTCCTGGAGCACACCCGGGTCTTCTACTTCCTCAATGGCGGTGACGAGCAGATGTTCCTGTCCAGTGCCGACTGGATGGAGCGCAATCTCGACAAGCGCGTCGAGACTTGCTTCCCGGTGGAAGGCAAGAAGCTGATCATGCGGGTCAAGAAAGAACTGGAGTTGTATCTGACCGATAACACCCACAGCTGGAGTCTGCAGTCGGACGGTCGTTATGTCCGTAACACGCCGACCGGCAACCAGAACCCGCGCAGCGCCCAGGCTACGTTACTGGAGCGTTTGGGCAGCCCGATCCTGGCCGTCCGGTAACGCATATACCCTGTAGGAGCGAGCCTGCTCGCGATAGCGGAGTGTCAGTTGACATCAATGTTGGCTGATCCGACGCCATCGCGAGCAGGCTCGCTCCTACAGGTTTAGCTGTGTCTGCAGAATCTCGAATACAAAAAAGGCCTTCCGAAGAAGGCGTTTTTCAATTTCAGCGTGCGTTCAGCACAATATCGACGCGAGTGAGCCATTCCGCTTCGATGGCGAAGTCGGCCTGGGTCAGCTGGTTTTCGTCCAGCCAGTTGTCCGGGAACACCACTTCCAGGCTGTTGCCATAGGCATTCAGTTCCACCTGAGGCATTTGCTGGGTGCCACGGATGTGGTGGAACAGGATCGCAAATCGCAGCAGCACGCACAGGCGAATCAGCTTGGTGCCGTCATCGCCGAACTCGGCGAACTTGTCCTTGGGAATGTTGCGACGATGGCCACGCACCAGTAGCGCGAGCATCAACTGGTCTTCGCGGGAGAACCCGGCGAGGTCGGAGTGCTCGATCAGGTAGGCGCCGTGCTTGTGGTACTGGTAGTGAGCGATGTCCAGGCCCACTTCATGGACCTTGGCCGCCCAGCCGAGCAGTTCGCGCCAGACGCCGTCTTCCAGATCCCAGTCCGCGGCCACCTGATCGAACGCATGCAGCGCCTTGCGCTCGACCCGTACCGCTTGCTCTTGATCGACGTGGTAGCGCTCCATCAGCGAAGTGAGGGTGCGCTCGCGCACGTCTTCGTGATGATGGCGGCCCAGCAGGTCATAGAGCACGCCTTCGCGCAGGGCGCCTTCGCAGTGATCCATGCGTTGCAGTTCGAGGGCATCGAAGATCGCTTCGAGGATCGCCAGGCCGGCCGGGAAAATCGCCCGGCGATCCGGTTTGATTCCTTCGAAATCGATTTTCTCGACATCGCCCAGCTTGATCAGTTTGCGCTTGAGCCAGGCCAGGCCTTCGGCATTGACCTCGCCGGTGCCGTGGCCGCCAGCCTTCAGCGCCAGACCGATGGCGCGGATGGTGCCCGAGGAACCGATGGCTTCATCCCAGGTCAGGCGGTGCAAGGCGTGCTCGATGCTCATGATCTCCAGCCGCGCCGCGGTGTACGCCTGGGCGTAACGGGCCGGGGTGATCTTGCCGTCCTTGAAATAGCGTTGGGTGTAGCTGACGCAACCCATCTGCAGGCTTTCGCGCAGCAGCGGTTCGAAGCGCTGGCCAATGATGAATTCGGTACTGCCGCCGCCGATGTCGGCCACCAGGCGCTTGCCCGGGGTATCGGCGAGGGTGTGGGACACGCCGAGGTAGATCAGGCGCGCTTCTTCACGACCGGAAATGACTTCCACCGGGTGGCCGAGGATTTCTTCGGCGCGACGGATGAAATCGGCGCGGTTGCGGGCTTCACGCAAGGCGTTGGTGCCGACGATGCGAACGGCGCCGGTGGGCATACCGCTGATCAGTTGGGCGAAGCGCTTGAGACAGTCGAGCCCGCGCTGCATGGATTCTTCGCTGAGATGGCGTTCTTCGTCGATGCCGGCGGCCAGTTGAACCTTCTCCCCGAGACGTTCGAGAATACGGATTTCACCGTTCTGGGCCTTGGCCACGACCATGTGAAAGCTGTTGGAGCCCAGGTCGATTGCGGCGATCAGGGACAGATTCTTGGCTTGGGATTGCGGCATGGTCAGGAGTCTCGGTCGATAACCTCGACATCGTGCCACGATCAAGGGCTGGCGCCAACGCACAGTGTTCAATGCCTTGATCCAGTGCAGCAAAGTCGGTGACCGCTGCGCGGTCAATCGCGAGCAAGCTCGCTCCCACCGTTTTTTGCGTCGGACACACAATCCTGTTCCAACATAGAACCCTGTGGGAGCGGGCTTGCCCGCGATGGGGCCATCACAGGCCCTCAAGAACTTTCAGACTGTCGCTTCCACAGTACCAATGAAATTCGCCAGCTCCGCCGTCTGCGGGTTGGCGAACAGTACTTTCGGATCCCCAACCTCATGCACCTTGCCCTGGTGCATGAACACCAGCTTGTCCCCAACTTCCCGGGCGAAGCGCATTTCGTGGGTGACCATGATCAGTGTCATGCCTTCCCTGGCCAGTTGCCGGACCACGCTCAGTACTTCATTGACCAGCTCCGGGTCCAGGGCTGAGGTGATTTCATCGCACAGCAGCACTTTCGGCGACATCGCCAGGGCACGGGCAATCGCCACCCGCTGTTGCTGGCCACCGGACAGCCGATCCGGGAAGGCATCGAACTTTTCCCCCAGCCCGACCCGTTCCAGCATTTGTCGCGCCAGTTCGGCGGCCTTGGCTTTCGGTACTTTTTGCACCACTTGCGGCGCGAGCATGACGTTTTCGCCCACGGTCAGGTGCGGGAACAGGTTGAACTGCTGAAACACCATGCCGACCTTCTGCCGCAGGCTGCGCAGATCGGCACGGGCAGCGTCGAGGTATTCGCCGTCGACTTCGATCACGCCGTCGTTGATCGACTCCAAGCCGTTGAGGGTGCGCAGCAGGGTGGATTTGCCCGAACCACTACGGCCGATGATCGCCACCACCTGGCCTTCCTCGATGCTCAGGTCGATGCCTTTGAGCACATGGTGATCGCCGTAGTATTTATGCAGGGCGGAAATTCTAAGCAGAGGCATGCAGTCTCCTTTCCAGGTAGCGCGCACTGAGCGACAAGGGATAACAGAGCAGGAAATAGCCGAGAGCGACGAGGCCGTAGACCATGAAGGGTTCGAAGGTGGCGTTGGCGAGCATGCCGCCGGTCTTGGTCAGTTCGGTGAAACCGATGATCGAGGTGACGGCGGTGCCTTTGATCACTTGCACGGAGAAGCCCACCGTCGGCGCCACGGCGATACGCAGGGCTTGCGGCAGGATCACGTAGCGCAACTGCTCCAACGGATTCAGCGCCAGGCTCGACGAAGCCTCCCATTGGCCGTTGGGAATCGACTCGACGCAACCGCGCCAGATCTCCGCCAGGTAAGCACTGGTGAACAGCGTCAGCGCGATTGCGGCCGCCATCCACGGCGAAATCTCCAGCCCGGCCAGCGCCACGCCGAAAAACACCAGGAACAGCTGCATCAACAGCGGCGTGCCCTGGAACAGTTCGATGTAAGTGCGGGCGAAACTGCGCGGCAATGACTTTTTCGAAATGCGCATGACCATGATCAGTAAGCCGATCAGCCCGCCGCCAATGAACGCCACCAGCGACAGCGCCAGCGTCCATTGCAGACCCATGAGCAGATTGCGCACGATGTCCCAGAAGGTGAAGTCGCTCATCGGCTGCTCCTTGTAATGAAGCGGTGGCCGATCCAGTTCAGCAACTGGCGGATCAGTAGCGCCATGCACAGGTACAGCAGCGTGGTCAGGGCGTAGGTTTCAAAAGCGCGGAAGTTGCGCGATTGAATGAAGTTGGCAGCGAAACTCAGCTCTTCGGTGGCGATCTGCGAGCACACCGCCGAGCCGAGCATGACGATGATGATCTGGCTACTCAGCGCCGGCCAGACCTTGCCCAGTGCTGGTAGCAGCACCACGTGGCGGAAGGCTTCGAAACGTGTCATTGCCAAAGCCGCCGCGGCTTCCAGTTGACCCCGGGAGATTGCTTGAATGCCCGCGCGGATAATCTCGGTCGAATAGGCGCCGAGGTTGATCACCATCGCCAGCACCGCAGCCTGCCATTCGGAAATCTGCACGCCCAGGGATGGCAAACCGAAGAAGATGAAAAACAACTGCACCAGAAATGGTGTGTTGCGGATCAACTCGACATAGAACGCGAAAATCCCCGCGAAAGGCCGGATGCTCCAGGCCCGCACCAGCGCCCCGACGATGCCCAACCCCACGCCGAGCACAGCGCCGATGGCCGTCAGCTCAAGAGTAAACAACGCACCACGCAGCAACAGATCGGTGTTATTCACCACCGGCAAGAAATCGAACTGATAAGCCATAGCGTGTCTCCTGCGCGCCGAATCAGAGATCGGCCGGCAGCGGTTCTTTGAGCCAGGTCAGGGCGTTTTTCTCCAGTGCGCCGTCGCTCTTGGCGGTGACGAGGATCTGGTTGACCTTATCCAGCAGCGCCGGCTCGTTCTTGTTAACGCCGATGTAGACCGGCGAATCCTTGAGCTTCACTTTCAGCGCCGGCACGCGTTTCGGACTTTTCTCGCTGATCGCCACCATCACCACGTTGCCGCTGGCGATCAGGTCGACTTGCCCGGCCAGATACGCGGCGATGGTCGAGTTGTTGTCTTCGAAGCGCTTGATGGTCACGCCTTCGGGGGCGACCTTGGTCAGCTCGATGTCTTCGATGGCGCCGCGGGTGACGCTGATGGTCTTGCCCTTGAGATCGCCCAGACCTTTGACATTGGCGTCTGGCGGGCCGAACACGGCGAGGTAGAACGGCGCGTAGGCGCGGGAGAAGTCGATGACTTTTTCGCGTTCCGGGTTCCTGCCGAGACTGGAGATCACCAGGTCGACCTTGCCGGTGGTGAGGAACGGGATGCGGTTGGTGCTGTTGACCGGGGTCAGTTCGAGTTTGACCTTGAGCTGGTCGGCCAGCAGTTTCGCGGTGTCGATGTCGAGTCCCCGGGGTTGCATGTCCGGGCCGACCGAGCCGAAGGGCGGGAAGTCCTGGGGCACGGCGACCTTGAGGACGCCGCGCTTGACCACATCGTCCAGACCGTCGGCGTGGGCGGGGACCTGGCTCAACAGCAGGCTGGCAAACAGGGCAGCGAGGAGGGCGCGGTAACGCTGGGTCATGGCAAATCTCCGAATCGGCGAGGAGTGATTTCTGCGGATCGACAGAGCATGGGCCATGCCAACTTAGGGTTTTGGGGGCGCCAGAGCGCGGTTTTGCTGGTGTCGAACGGTCTTACTGGTCTGAACAGTCAGGTTGTATTTCGCACCCCGATAGCGCAGCCAGGAAAATTGCCGAACCCCCATGGGGCACGACTTGCCGGGCGTAGTGAATAGCTTTACAACTGAGCGCACATTGTCTTGGTTCGTTTGGAAAACCATGAATTCGATCTCCCGTGCCGTACCTGAAGTGGCGCTGCAGGCCATCCGCAAACTGATTACCGAGCAGGGCTTCGGACCGGGGGATGCCTTGCCCTCGCAACGGGACCTGGCGGTGCAATTGGGGGTTAGTCGGGCGTCGTTGCGCGAGGCGTTGTCATCGTTGAGTGCGCTGGGCGTGATCAGCATCCAGCCGGGCAAAGGCGTGTTCGTGCAGGCGCCGGTGGAGCTGCCGCGAGGCGAAGCAGCGCCAGGCTGGCCGTTCGCGGCGCAGGCTTCTCCGCTGGATATCTTCCAGTTGCGCTACGCGCTGGAGGGGTTTGCCGCGGGGCTGGCGGCCGTGACCTTGAGCACCGATGAACTCGATGCGCTGCAAGACAATGTCGCCGCCATGCGCAACGAACTGAAAGCCGCCGACTTCGAAGCGGCGGCGCGGCTGGACTTTGAATTCCACCGACGCATCCTGCTGGCCAGCGGCAATCAGGCGATGCTGAGTATCCTGACTGCCAGTGCCGACATCTTCCTGGAGAGTCAGAAGCTACCGTTTATCCGGGCCGAACGGGCCATGGAAACCTGGCAGGAACACCGCAAGATCCTTCGCGCGCTGGCTCGCCGAGCCTCTGGCGCCGCGCAAAAGGCCATGCAAGAGCACGTACGCAATGCCGCGTTACGTACCGGAATCGCGTTCATCGCTCCCGTCACTTCATGACCTGAGCTATACCCAAACTCATGAATCACCATAGCGAGACTCAATCATCTGCACCTTCCTGAACGAGGGAAGGACCGCTATGATGGGCCACGTTTTTTTTGCTTACAACCCTGGAGAATTCCATGAGCAGCGATCTTATCAAACACGTTAGCGACGCTAGCTTCGAGGCCGACGTACTCAAGGCTGAAGGCGCTGTACTGGTCGATTACTGGGCTGAGTGGTGCGGCCCTTGCAAAATGATCGCTCCTGTTCTGGACGAAATTGCCGAGACCTACAAAGGCAAGCTGACCGTTGCCAAGCTGAACATCGACGAAAACCAGGAAACCCCGGCCAAGCACGGCGTGCGCGGTATCCCGACCCTGATGCTGTTCAAGAACGGCAACGTTGAAGCGACCAAGGTCGGCGCACTGTCGAAGTCGCAACTGGCTGCTTTCCTCGACGCCAACATCTAAGCGTCGCTGCAAAGTGTCCTGAATAAGCCCCGCAAATAGCGGGGCTTTTTGCGTATTCAGGGCTAGACGCTCCTAAACTCAGGTGGTACATTCGGCCCCGCACTGGTTTCTCCATTGCCCCCTGCTAGCCGTCGCCGACGCACTCCTTTTCGAATAAGTACGCGATCCTGTCGCCTTCTCCGCGGCGCGGCCTCATTAAGCCAAAAGCTTAATTTCCCCCCTCCATAAATGATTACGTCATTCCTATATGAATCTGACTGAACTCAAGCAAAAGCCGATTACCGAACTGCTCGAATTGGCCGAACAGATGGGCATAGAAAATATGGCCCGTTCGCGCAAGCAGGACGTGATTTTCTCCCTGCTCAAGAAGCACGCGAAAAGCGGTGAGGAAATCTCCGGTGATGGCGTGCTGGAGATTCTCCRGGACGGCTTCGGCTTCCTGCGCTCCGCTGACGCTTCCTATCTCGCCGGTCCAGACGATATCTACGTCTCGCCGAGCCAGATCCGTCGTTTCAACTTGCGCACCGGTGACACCATCGTTGGCAAGATCCGTCCTCCGAAGGAAGGCGAGCGTTATTTCGCGTTGCTCAAGGTCGACACCATCAACTTCGACCGTCCGGAAAACGCGAAAAACAAGATTCTCTTCGAGAACCTGACCCCGCTGTTCCCGACCGTGCGTATGAAGATGGAAGCCGGTAACGGTTCCACCGAAGACTTGACCGGTCGTGTCATCGACCTGTGCGCCCCGATCGGTAAAGGCCAGCGCGGTCTGATCGTTGCACCGCCGAAAGCGGGCAAGACGATCATGCTGCAGAACATTGCCGCGAACATCGCGCGTAACAACCCTGAAGTTCACCTGATCGTGCTGCTGATCGACGAACGTCCGGAAGAAGTAACCGAAATGCAGCGCACCGTGCGCGGCGAAGTGGTTGCCTCGACGTTCGACGAGCCGCCAACCCGCCACGTGCAGGTTGCCGAAATGGTGATCGAGAAGGCCAAGCGCCTGGTCGAGCACAAGAAAGACGTGGTGATCCTGCTCGACTCCATCACCCGTCTGGCTCGCGCCTACAACACCGTGATCCCGAGCTCCGGCAAGGTGCTGACCGGTGGTGTCGATGCCCACGCCCTGGAGAAACCGAAGCGTTTCTTCGGCGCCGCGCGGAACATCGAAGAAGGCGGCTCGCTGACCATCATCGCCACCGCGCTCGTAGAAACCGGCTCGAAGATGGACGAAGTGATCTACGAAGAATTCAAAGGCACCGGCAACATGGAGCTGCCGCTGGATCGTCGTATCGCTGAAAAGCGCGTATTCCCGGCCATCAACATCAACCGTTCCGGCACCCGCCGCGAAGAGTTGCTGACCGCCGACGACGAGCTGCAGCGCATGTGGATTCTGCGCAAGCTGCTGCACCCGATGGATGAAATCGCTGCCATCGAGTTCCTGGTCGACAAGCTGAAAACGACCAAGACCAACGATGAGTTCTTCCTGTCGATGAAGCGCAAGTAAGTCGAGCAGGCACAAAAAGCCGGGGAAACCCGGCTTTTTGCTATCCGATTTTTGATCAGGTGGCAGTTCGTGGTTCTGAACAGAAGGGTTCGGCGCTAAACTGCCTGCCCCGAACGCCACGGCCAACACGAGGCTCACGCATGCAGTATCGCGACTTGCGCGACTTTATCAGCGGCCTGGAACAGCGCGGTGAACTCAAGCGCATCCAGGTTCCGGTGTCCCCAGTACTGGAAATGACCGAGGTCTGCGACCGCACCTTGCGCGCCAAGGGTCCGGCCCTGCTTTTCGAAAAACCCACCGGTTATGACATTCCCGTGCTCGGCAACCTGTTCGGCACCCCCGAGCGCGTGGCATTGGGCATGGGCGCCGAGGCAGTCAGCGAACTGCGCGAAATCGGCAAGCTGCTGGCGTTCCTCAAAGAACCCGAGCCGCCGAAAGGCTTGAAGGATGCGTGGTCCAAGCTGCCGATCTTCCGCAAGATCATTTCGATGGCGCCGAAAGTCGTCAAGGACGCGGTGTGCCAGGAAGTGGTCATCGAAGGCGACGACGTCGACCTGGCCATGTTGCCGGTGCAGACCTGCTGGCCGGGCGACGTTGGCCCGTTGATCACCTGGGGCCTGACCGTCACCAAAGGCCCGAACAAGGATCGCCAGAACCTCGGCATCTATCGTCAGCAAGTGATCGGTCGCAACAAGGTCATCATGCGCTGGCTGAGCCATCGTGGCGGCGCGCTGGATTACCGCGAATGGTGCGAGAAGCATCCCGGCCAGCCGTTCCCGGTATCCGTGGCATTGGGCGCGGACCCGGCGACCATCCTTGGTGCCGTGACTCCGGTTCCCGACAGCCTTTCCGAATACGCTTTCGCCGGCCTGTTGCGCGGCAACCGCACCGAGCTGGTGAAATGCCGCGGCAATGACCTGCAAGTGCCGGCCACCGCCGAAATCATCCTCGAAGGCGTGATCCATCCGGGCGAAATGGCCGATGAAGGCCCGTACGGCGACCACACCGGTTACTACAACGAAGTCGACAGCTTCCCGGTATTCACCGTCGAGCGCATCACCCACCGGATCAAACCGATCTACCACAGCACCTACACCGGCCGTCCACCGGATGAACCGGCGATTCTCGGCGTTGCGCTGAACGAAGTGTTCGTGCCGATCCTGCAGAAGCAGTTCCCGGAGATCACCGATTTCTACTTGCCGCCCGAAGGCTGCTCGTACCGCATGGCCATCGTGACCATGAAGAAGTCGTATCCGGGCCACGCCAAGCGGGTAATGCTGGGTGTCTGGTCGTTTTTGCGACAGTTCATGTACACCAAGTTCGTTATCGTCACCGACGACGATATCAACGCCCGGGACTGGAACGACGTGATCTGGGCCATCACCACGCGCATGGATCCCAAGCGCGACACGGTGATGATCGACAACACGCCGATCGACTACCTGGACTTCGCTTCGCCGGTGTCCGGCCTGGGTTCGAAAATGGGCCTCGATGCCACACATAAATGGCCGGGCGAAACCACCCGCGAGTGGGGCAGGGTCATCGTCAAGGACGATGCCGTGACCCAGCGGATCGATGCCATCTGGAATCAGTTAGGAATAGATTGATGCGTGTAACCTTGCAGCCCTCCGGAGCAGTGCTTGAGATATTGCCCGGCGAGCGGATTCTCGATGGCGCACGACGTCTGGGCTACGAATGCCCGCAAAGCTGCCGCAACGGCAATTGCCACGTGTGCGCCGCGCTGCTGGTGGAAGGGCGGGTCGAGCAGGCCGGCAATGTGCGTGATCATGGCGAGTTCTACACTTGCATAGCGGAGCCGCTGGAAGACTGCATCGTGCTGTGGGATGGCGTGCTCGCCTTGGGAGAACTGCCGGTGCGCAGCGTGTCGTGTCAGGTCATTGAGTGCAAGGACGTGGGCGGCGACACCTGGCGCGTGCGTCTGCGGGCTCCGGCCGGTAAACCGCCACGCTACCACGCCGGTCAGTACCTGATGATCGAACGCGAGAACGGCGAAAAGTCCGCCTTCTCCCTCGCCTCGGCACCGCATGCGGGACGCGACCTGGAAATCCACGTGCTGGCGCGCGAATCCAGTGCGCTGGGTCTGATCGAACAGCTTCAGCGCAACAGCATGGTGCGGGTCGAGTTGCCGTTTGGCGATACCCACCTGGAAGAGTTGCCGGACGGTCCTCTCGTGCTGATCGCCGCTGGCACCGGCATGGGCCAGATCCATGGCCTGATCGAACATTGCCGGGCCTCGGGTTTCAAACATCCGGTGCACCTGTATTGGGGCGTGCGTCGTCCAGAAGACTTTTATCAAGTCGAGCATTGGGACGAATGGCTGAAGCTGCCCAATCTGTTCCTGCACAAGGTCGTCAGCGATCAATGCAACTGGGAAGGGCGTTGCGGCATGTTGCATGAAGCGGTCTGTGAAGACTTCCCTGACCTCAAGCCGCTGCACGTGTACGCCAGCGGCTCTCCGGCCATGGTCTACGGCACGCTGGATGCGCTGGTGGAAGCGGGAATGGATGCGCATCAGATGCGTGCCGACGTTTTTGCCTACGCACCACGCTCGTAGGTCAGCGAGGGGTCAGAAGCGCACGCCAGTGGTCACCATGGCGGCGTTGAAGCCGAGCAACACCAGCTCGGCTGCCACCGGACCGTAATGTGTGCCCAGTGAGGGGATGATCGCCGGTGCGACCCCGAAGCGATTCAGGGGGATCTTGTCCTTATGTTTGCCACGGTAGCCTTCCAGCAGGCCGCCCGTGAATTTGATATACACGGGATAGGAGGCGCTTTCGTAGCGTTTACCCGCGTAGACATAATGTGAGCGCTGACTGTACGAATTGCGAAAAGTGGCAGCGCCAAACAGCCAATCGGACGCATCGATACGTTCAAGACCAATAAGATCCTGATTGTTGTTGTGCCTGGGGTCGGGCGAATAGTGCTTCGTATAAACACTGGTCTGCAAATACCAGGAACCGGTGTCGTTTGAGCTTGCATGCTGTGCCAGCGCCAATGGCGCCAAGACCATCGACAGCACTGCGTAAAACCATGGTTTTTTCATCGGCGGCCCCCTGTGAAGGCAGTCTGGCTTGCGCCTGTGTGGCCGTTATACGCGACGCCCGATGGAGGCCGGAAGGCGACAAATCTGAAGGGGGAGTAGGACGTTTCTGGCAGGCGGCTTTATTCCCGGAAGGACTCAATGCTTATGCATATTTCATTCTGGTATTTAAGATATTTGCAGAATGACATTAGGGTATATAGACAGTCAGGTAAACGTCCTTTATCACTTTTAGTTTTACCTTTACTGCTATATGTTCTATTACATTAATAGTGTTTACATTTTGTAATGCTTGCGGGGCCGAACAACTGTTGCCATGAGCGCCATTGAATCTGCTTTTTTGAATCTGGCTTACCCTCCGCGGCTCGATCTGGGGCCGCAGCTCACTCACGAACAACTGCTCAGCTCGATGCAATCGACCATGGCGCGCCACAAGGGCGGGCCGGTGTGGCTGTTTGCGTATGGTTCGCTGATCTGGCGACCTGAATGCACGGCGGTTGAACGGGTTCGCGGCCGGGTGCATGGCTACCATCGCGGGTTATACCTGTGGTCCCACGAACATCGCGGCACACCGGAAATGCCCGGCCTGGTGTTTGGCCTGGATCGCGGCGGTTCTTGCAGCGGTTTCGCCTATCGCTTGCCCGAAGAGCAACTCGAAGCATCGCTTTATGCACTTTGGCAGCGCGAGATGCCATTCCCTTCCTACCGCCCGCACTGGCTCAACTGCCGTCTCGAAGATGGCAGCCAGGTACAGGCATTGGGTTTTGTGCTGGAGCGACACCTGCCCAGTTATGCCGGCAACTTGCCGGACCATGTTCTGAGCCATGTGTTCGAAAACGCCTGCGGGCGCTACGGAACCACTCGCGATTATGTCGAGCAGACCGCGCATGCCCTGCGCAGCCACGCCATGCCAGACCGGAATCTGGAGGCGCGGCTCAAGCGCTGTAAATCGAAGTCTGACCAGGCGAATGTCGCGCGGCCCTGACTGGAGACTGGTTCGCAACACATGAGCTTTTTGCCTGAAGATCTTCGCCAGTTGCTTTGATCTACGTGCCAATGAAAAGCGATCTGAATGACGTCTTTCGAAGTTCAGATCGCTTGCCTCGCTCAGCGAACCTGCACAACAACCTTCCCGACCGCCTTGCGTTGGCCAAGATCATTGATGGCTTGCGCCGCATTGCTCAATGGATAAACCCGCGACACCAGCGGTTTCAACTTGCCTTCGGCAAACCAGCCGAACAGTTGCTGGAAGTTCGCCGCGTTGTCTTGCGGCTGACGTTGGGCGAACGAGCCCCAGAACACGCCGAGCACTGCTGCGCCCTTGAGCAGGGCCAGGTTCACCGGTAGCTCAGGAATGCGCCCACTGGCAAAACCGACCACCAGCAGGCGGCCGTTCCAGGCGATGGCGCGGATGGCCTGGTCGAACAGGTCGCCGCCTACCGGATCGTAGATCACGTCAGCGCCCTGGCCGTCGGTCAGGCGCTTGATTTCGTCCTTCAGGCTGGTTTCGCTGTAGTTGATCAGTTCGTCGGCGCCGGCGGCCTGGGCCACGGCGAGTTTCTCTGCGCTGCTGGCTGCGGCGATCACCCGGGCGCCCATGGCTTTGCCGATTTCCACCGCCGCCAGGCCGACACCGCCGGAGGCGCCAAGCACCAGCAGGGTTTCGCCAGGTTGCAGGTTGCCGCGCTGCTTGAGGGCGTGCATCGAGGTGCCGTAGGTCATGCTGAAGGCGGCGGCGGTGTTGAAGTCCATGGACGGCGGGATCGGCAACACGTTGTAGCCCGGCACGACGACCTGTTCGGCAAAGCTGCCCCAGCCGGTCAGGGCCATGACCCGGTCACCGACTTTCAAGTGGCTGACCTTTTCGCCCACGGCGCTGACCACACCGGACGCTTCGCCACCCGGAGAGAACGGGAAGGGCGGCTTGAATTGGTATTTGCCCTCGATGATCAACGTGTCGGGGAAGTTGACCCCGGCGGCGTGCACGTCCAGCAGGATTTCATTCTTCTTCGCGACAGGACTGGCGACGTCTTCCAGCACCAGCGATTCGGCAGGGCCGAAGGCTTTGCACAGCACGGCTTTCATCAGGGCTATTCCTTTGGGAGTGATGGCCGATAAGTGTAGGTGTGTGAGTTGATGGGTCAACGAGCATGCCTGGCCCTGATAGTCAGCCATAAGCTTGTGCTGGCGTGACGGGTCGTTATGCTAGGCCGCAAACCGGATAAGGAGCGAATTTTGAAAGCGTGGATCATGTTGATGCTGGCCCTGTCTCTGCCTGTGACAGCGGTGGCCGAAGAAGCCAAAGAGGATGCAGCTCCGAAGGTCAGTTACATCACCCTGAGCCCGCCGTTCGTGGGTAACTACGGGCTGGACGGCACGCCGAAACTGAAGGTCTACAAGGCCGATGTGGCGTTGCGGGTGACCGGTGACGAGGCGGCCAAAGCGGTGAAGGCCAATGAGCCTTTGATCCGCAATCAATTGGTCGCGCTGTTCGCCCAGCAGACTACCGAGACGATGAACAACGTCGAGGCCAAGGAAAAGCTGCGTCAGGAAGCGTTGAAGCAGACCCAGCAGGTGATGAACGACGAAACCGGTAAGCCGGTGGTTGAGGACTTGTTGTTCAACAACTTGATCATTCAGTAAGTTTTTCGCTGCTCCTGCCGGCCTCATCGCGAGCAAGCTCGCTCCCACAGGGTTCTGTGATGGATATGTGATTGTGCTTCAACACAAATCCACTGTGGGAGCGAGCTTGCTCGCGATTAGGCCAGTCTTGGCGATAAATGACTCAAGGTTTTAAAGCGATCACCGCCGCCCACTGCTCCGGGGTTACTGGCATCACCGACAGCCGCGAACCTTTCTGCACCAGCGGCAACTCGGCCAGCGCCGTCTGCTGCTTCAGGTAATCCAGCTTCAACACCCGGACAAACGTCTCGACATGCGCGACATCGATCGCGCTCCAGGCATTTTTGTCCGGGGTGGCCTTCGGGTCAAAATAATGGCTCTGCGGCTCCAGTGCCGTCGGGTCCGAATACGCGGCTTCGATAATTTTGCCGATTCCGGCAATACCAGGCTCAGGGCAGCTGGAATGATAGAAAAAGAACTCGTCCCCCACCGCCATGGCCCGCAGGAAATTGCGTGCCTGATAGTTGCGAACCCCGTCCCAGCGCGCTTTACCGAGCTTTTCCAGTCCTTTGATCGAGAGTTCGTCGGGCTCGGATTTCATCAGCCAATAGGCCATGTCTGTTGCTCCTTGCGTGGTGATTGAGCAGCTTGTCGGCAATTTTATGACAAACCGACAGTCGGTTGACGTCAGCATTTGCGCAGCGGTTCACGTTGTCGCAAAATGCCGGCCTTTAAAGCTTGACGCTGCTGCACGGCCTACAAACGGAAACCGCTGCTGTCATCGTGTAGATATGCCTTTGGGGGGTAATCGATGAAACGCAAACCGGATTTACTATGGATTTTGGTCATTTTGTTTGGCCTTGGCGTCGTGACCACTGGCTATGCCCAAAGCCTGTGGGCCAGCAAGACCGATGCACCAGTCGAGCTCGCCCAATTGCAGCAACAGTCGACAGCCTTCAAGCGCTGATCCTGTTGCCTCGGCGTCGCTCTACCCTGCGTAATACCAGGCCTTGTCCGTCACCGTTCCTTGTAGCGGCACATCCCAGCTTGCCTGAGCCAATCGCCCCACCTTCTGACATTCATGGGCAAGTCCCAACAGCGTCGGCTTGCGCCAGTCGTTTCGTCGCGCCAGGTAGGCCAGGCTCCGATCATAGAAACCGCCGCCCATCCCCAAGCGTCCGCCGACATCGTCAAACCCCACCAAGGGCAACAACACCAGGTCCAGCGCCCAGATCTTGCGTTGCCGGGCGAGGTTGGCCCGTGGTTCGAGAATGCGGAAGCGGTTGGGTTTGAGCTTTTCCCCGGGTCGGATGCGCTGGAACACCATTTTGGTTCGCGGCCAGGCGCTCAGGACCGGCAGATAGGTGGCCTTGCCCCGGCGCTGTGCGGCACGCAGCAACAGGCGTGGATCGATTTCACCGTCGGTCGGCAAGTAGAGCGAGATGTGTCTGGCGCGGCGGAACAGCGGTTGCTGGGCCAATTGCCTGTACAGCCCGCGAGCGGCCTGGCGCTGCTGGCTGGGGGTCAGTGCGCGGCGGGCCTTGCGCAGCATGCGTCGAAGTTGCGGGCGGGGGAGCAGCGCAGGTTCGGTCATGTATTCGGGCTTCAACAGTGCGGATACGTGAAGCGTACCCGTAAAAACGCCAATGCCGGTATCAAAACCGGCATTGGACTGGAAATCAGGCTCCCCGAATGTGCCGCTGTCGACTTAGCCCTTGAACCCGAAAGTTCAAGGTGGAAGATGCAGTAGGCTTTAAGGCTTTCCGTCTAGCGGACATGCACACCAGCCCAACGTGCAACCTCCAGGGTATAGCAAATCGGCTCAGGGACATCGCCAACTGGCAAGCACCCCAGGGAGTGAGGGGATTATACCGCAAGCGGCGGCGCGAATCAGCCCTTGGTGACGTCCGGATCGGTGGCGAGCACCAGATCGACACGATCGAGCAGGTCACGCACCTGTTCGCGGGTCGAACCGCTGGCCTGGATATCCGGGCGTTCTTCCTTGTGTAGCAGGTCGTGGGTGATGTTCAGCGCTGCCATCACGGCGATACGGTCGGCGCCGATGACTTTGCCGCTGCTGCGGATCTCGCGCATCTTGCCGTCCAGATAACGGGCAGCGCTGACCAGATTACTGCGCTCTTCCTGAGGGCAGATGATCGAATACTCTTTGTCGAGGATCTGCACGGTGACGCTATTGCTTGAACTCATGAGTCTTGCTCCAGGGCCTTGAGGCGCGAAATCATCGATTCGACCTTACGCCGGGCGATTTCGTTTTTTTCAATGAGGTGCGCGCGTTCCTCGCGCCAGGTCTTTTCCTGAGCTAGTAAGAGTCCGTTTTGACTCTTAAGTTGCTCGACTCGTGTAATCAGCAGCTCGAGTCTGGCCATCAGCGCTTGCAGGTCGGTGTCTTCCATTGTCTTCACTGTCTGATGGGTGTTGGACTTGTAGGAGCGAGCTTGCTCGCGATGGTCGCCAACGTTAACGCCGGGTCCCTGACACCCCGTGGTGTTCTCGGGTTCATCGCGAGCAAGCTCGCTCCTACAGGGGTAGTCGATGTAGGATACAAGGCCTTCATTCTAGACATAGCGCCGTCTGGCGCCTAGCTGCCCATGACCATTCAGAATTCCCCGTACCAAGGCTTCGCCACCCTGCTGACTTCCAGCGGTCACAACGTCTCGCCTGCCGAACTGCATGGCCTGTTGCTCGGTCGCAGCTGCGCCGGCGCCGGTTTCGACGCCGAAGGCTGGCTGATCGACGCCGCCGAACTGCTCGAAAGCGAGCCGCAGGACAACGTTCGCAACGCCCTGATCGGCCTGCAAGAGATGGTCAAGGGCGAGCTCACCGGCGATGACGTGACCGTCGTTCTGCTGTTGCCGACCGACGACGCCCCGCTCACCGAGCGTGCCGTCGCACTGGGCCAGTGGTGCCAGGGCTTCCTCAGCGGTTTCGGCCTGAATTGCCGTGACAGCAGCATGCTGAGCACCGAGGCCACCGAAGTGTTGCAGGACCTCGCGGCCATTTCCCAGGTGCAGGATGCCCTGGAAGAGTCCGAAGACGGCGAGAGCGACTACATGGAAGTCATGGAATACCTGCGCGTCGCACCGCTGCTGCTGTTCTCCGAGACCAAAAAAGACGTGTCGGCCGCCGCCAAGCCGTCTCTGCACTAATCGTTTGCCAGGGAACGCCATCTGCCCATGATCCACATCCCGAAATCGGAATACAGCCGTYGCCGCAAGGCCCTGATGGCGCAGATGGAACCCAACAGCATCGCCATCCTGCCCGCCGCCGCGGTGGCCATTCGTAACCGCGACGTCGAGCACGTTTACCGTCAGGACAGCGACTTTCAGTACCTCAGCGGTTTTCCCGAGCCCCAGGCCGTGCTGGTGTTGATGCCGGGGCGTGTGCATGGCGAATACATCCTGTTCTGCCGCGAACGTAACGCCGAGCGCGAGCTGTGGGATGGTCTGCGTGCCGGGCAGGAAGGCGCGATTCGCGACTTCGGCGCCGACGACGCCTTTCCCATCACCGATATCGACGACATCCTGCCGGGCCTGATCGAAGGCCGTGACCGGGTGTATTCGGCCATGGGCAGCAATCCCGAATTCGACCGCCACCTGATGGAGTGGATCAACGTGATCCGCTCCAAGGCCAACCTTGGTGCCCAGCCGCCGAACGAATTCGTTGCCCTGGATCATCTGCTGCACGACATGCGCCTGTATAAATCGGCGGCAGAAGTAAAAGTGATGCGCGAGGCGGCGCGGATTTCCGCCCGGGCGCACGTACGGGCAATGCAGGCCTGTCGCGCCGGGTTGCACGAATTCAGCCTGGAAGCCGAGCTCGATTACGAATTCCGCAAGGGCGGGGCGAAGATGCCGGCCTACGGGTCGATCGTCGCGGCGGGGCGCAACAGCTGCATCCTGCATTACCAGCAGAATGACGCGGTGCTCAAGGACGGTGATCTGGTGCTGATCGATGCCGGTTGCGAGATCGATTGTTACGCCAGCGACATCACCCGGACCTTTCCGGTCAGCGGCAAGTATTCAGCGGAACAGAAAGCGATTTACGAATTGGTGCTGGCCTCACAGGAGGCTGCCTTTGCCGAAATCGCCCCGAACAAACACTGGAACCAGGCTCACGAAGCGACGGTCCGGGTCATAACGGCCGGGCTGGTCAAGCTGGGGCTGCTTCAGGGCGATGTTGGCGAACTGATCGCCAGCGAAGCCTACAAAGCGTTTTACATGCACCGCGCCGGTCACTGGCTGGGCCTGGATGTACATGACGTCGGCGAATACAAGGTCGGCGGCGAATGGCGCGTGCTGGAAGTCGGCATGGCGCTGACCGTGGAGCCGGGGATCTATATCGCTGCGGACAACCAGAGCGTGGCGAAGAAATGGCGCGGCATTGGCGTGCGCATCGAGGACGACGTAGTGGTCACCAAAACCGGCTGTGAAATATTGACGAACGGCGTGCCGAAAACCGTCGCCGAGATCGAGGCCCTGATGGCCGCCGCGCGGACACAAGCGGCATGAGTCGAGTCAATCTGGCAATCATCGGTGGCGGGCTGGTCGGTGCGAGTCTGGCGCTGGCCCTGCAAGCTGGAGCCAAGGCCCGGGGCTGGAAGATCGTGCTGATCGAACCGTTCGCCCCCGGCGACACGTATCAACCGAGTTACGACGCCCGTTCTTCGGCGTTGTCCTTCGGTTCCCGGCAAATTTATCAACGGCTGGGCGTCTGGCAGGAAGTCTCCCGCCGCGCCGAACCGATCAAGCAGATTCATGTTTCCGACCGTGGGCGTTTCTCGACGGCGCGGTTGTCGGCGATGGAAGAGGGCGTTCCAGCACTGGGTTATGTCGTTGAAAACGCCTGGCTCGGCCAATGCCTGTGGCAAGGCCTGGACAAGGACGTGATCAGTTGGCGCTGCCCGGCGGAAGTCACCCGCATGGAGCCGCTGACCGATGGCTATCGCCTGACCCTCAATGATGAAACCACCCTGGAATGCGACCTCGCAGTGCTCGCCGATGGTGGCCGCTCCGGCCTGCGCGAGCAATTGGGGATCGGCATCCGCAAGCGTCCGTACAACCAGAGCGCGCTGATCGCCAACATCACCCCGAGCGAAGCCCACAACGGCATGGCTTTCGAGCGTTTCACCGACGAAGGCCCGATGGCGTTGCTGCCGCTTCCGGATAATCGCTGCGCACTGGTCTGGACCCGCCTGGGCATGGACGCGCAACGCCTGGCGGCCCTTGATGAGCGCAGTTTCCTCAGTGAATTGCAGGGCGTATTCGGTTATCGCCTCGGCACGTTGAAGCAGGTCGGTGCACGGCACTTGTATCCGCTGACGCTGGTCGAAGCCGAAGAACAGGTGCGTCCGCACCTGGCGGTGCTCGGCAATGCGGCGCACAGCCTGCATCCGATTGCCGGCCAGGGGTTCAACCTGTCCCTGCGCGATGCCGATGCCTTGGCCGCAGCACTGCTCGCCAGCGACAAACCGCTGGGCGACTTCGCCACGTTGCAGGCTTATCGCGAGCGTCAGCGTCTGGATCAAAATCTCACCGTAGGCTTCTCCGATCAGGTCACGCGCCTGTTCGGCAGTACTCAGCCGCTGGTATCCCTGGGGCGCAACATCGGACTGCTCGGCCTCGATCTGTTGCCACCGGCCAAACGCTGGTTTGCCCGACAGGCGATGGGTCTGGGTACGCGACCGGATGCGTAACGGGTCGATCCGCCGGTTCGGCAAGGCGCGATTGATAAAAATACCTGCCGCAATTGCAGGTCGACATTCATGACGACGCCGGCCACCTGGTGGCGCGGGTCGGGAAAACCCTTTACGTGCGGCTCAAGCCGCAAGAGAGACAGGCTTAAAGCATGGAAATGCGCGCAGATCTGCTGATTGTCGGGGCCGGAATGGTCGGCAGCGCCTTGGCGCTGGCGTTGCAGAACAGCGGGCTGGAAGTCCTGCTGCTGGACGGCAGCCCCATGAGTGTCAAACCCTTCAACGCTCAGGCCGCGTTTGAACCGCGGGTGAGCGCCCTGTCGGCCGCCAGCCAGCGGATTCTCGAACGCCTGGGTGTCTGGGATGGCATCGCCGGGCGGCGCAGCAGCCCCTACACCGACATGCAGGTCTGGGATGGCAGCGGCACCGGGCAAATCCATTTTTCGGCGGCCAGCGTGCATGCCGAAGTGTTGGGGCATATCGTCGAAAACCGCGTGGTCCAGGATGCCTTGCTTGACCGCCTGCACGACTGCGACCTGGGGTTGCTGGCCAATGCGCGACTGGAACAGATGCGCCACTCCGGCGATGACTGGCTGCTGACCCTGGCCGATGGCCGCACCCTGCGCGCTCCACTGGTGATCGCAGCGGATGGCGCCAACTCGGCGGTGCGGCGCCTGGCGGGGGTCGCAACCCGCGAATGGGATTATTTGCACCATGCCATCGTCACCAGCGTGCGTTGCGCCAAACCGCATCAGATGACGGCCTGGCAGCGCTTCACCGATAACGGTCCGTTGGCGTTTCTGCCCCTTGAGCGCGATGGCCAACAGGATTGGTGTTCGATCGTCTGGTCGACCACACCTGGCGAGGCCGAACGCCTGATGGCGATGGATGACCAGAGTTTCTGCAAGGAGCTGGAGCGCGCCTTTGAAGGTCGACTCGGCGAAGTACTGAGCGCCGACCCGCGCCTGTGTGTGCCCCTGCGCCAGCGACATGCCAAGCGTTATGTGGCGCAAGGCCTGGCGTTGATCGGCGACGCGGCCCACACCATTCACCCGTTGGCCGGGCAGGGGGTGAATCTCGGATTCCTCGATGCCGCCGTGCTGGCCGAAGTGTTGCTGCAAGCGGTAACACGTGGCGAACGTCTGGCAGATGTGAAAGTCCTCAGTCGTTACGAGCGTCGGCGCATGCCTCACAACCTGGCACTGATGGCGGCGATGGAAGGCTTCGAGCGCTTGTTCCAGGCCGATCCGTTGCCGGTGCGCTGGTTGCGTAATACCGGATTGAAAATGGTTGAGAAGATGCCGGAAGCCAAGGCCTTGTTCGTGCGTGAAGCGCTGGGGTTGACCGGGGATTTGCCGGCGCTTGCCAAGCCCTGAGATTTTCGCTGTGGCTTATGGCCCCATCGCGAGCAAGCTCGCTCCCACAGGAATTCAGGTGTTAATGCAATTTGTGTGAGCGCTGGAGAACCCTGTGGGAGCGAGCTTGCTCGTGATGGCGGCAGCTCAGGCACCTCATATTCCAGCTCAAGCAACATCTGGTAACTCCTCCACAGCCAGCTTCGATTGAGAAGCTAAATGTGAGTCCTTATCATTTGCCCTCATTTTCAACCGAGGGACCGCTCCCATGTTGGCACCAAAGCGTCTACTGACCGCACTGGCCCTGACCCTGATCGGCAGCACCGCCGCCCAGGCCGCTGACGAGGTGGTGGTCTACTCCTCGCGTATCGACGAGCTGATCAAGCCAGTATTCGATGCCTACACCGCCAAGACCGGCGTGCAGGTGAAGTTCATCACCGACAAAGAGGCACCGCTGATGCAGCGGCTCAAGGCCGAGGGCGCGAATACGCCGGCCGACCTGCTGCTCACCGTCGATGCTGGCAACCTCTGGCAAGCCGAGCAGATGGGCATCCTCCAGCCGTTCACCTCGAAAACCATCGACGCCAACATTCCGCTGCAATACCGGGCTGCCTCTCATGCCTGGACTGGCCTGAGCCTGCGGGCGCGGACCATCGCCTACTCCACTGACCGGGTGAAGCCGGGCGAACTGACCACCTACGAAGCGCTGGCCGACAAGCAATGGGAAGGCCGCCTGTGCCTGCGCACGGCGAAGAAGGTCTACAACCAGTCCCTGACCGCGACCATGATCGAAGTGCACGGCGCCGAGAAGACCGAGGAGATCCTCAAGGGCTGGGTCAAGAACCTGTCCACTGACGTGTTCTCCGACGACACCGCCGTGCTGGAGGCGATCAACGCCGGCCAGTGCGACGTCGGTATCGTCAACACCTACTACTACGGCCGCCTGCACAAGCAGAAGCCAGACCTGCCGGTGAAACTGTTCTGGCCGAACCAGGCTGACCGTGGCGTACACGTCAACCTGTCGGGTATCGGCCTGACCCGACACGCGCCGCACCCGGAAGCGGCCAAGGCCCTGGTGGAGTGGATGACCACCCCTGAAGCGCAGAAAATCTTTGCCGACGTGAACCAGGAGTTCCCGGCGAACCCGGTGGTTGCACCTTCTGAGGAAGTGGCGGCCTGGGGCAAGTTCATTGCCGATACCTTGCCGGTGGAAATTGCCGGCAAGCGCCAGGCTGAGGCGATTCGTATGATGGATCGGGCTGGCTGGAACTGAGCCTGCTGTTTTAAAGGTCAAAAGATCGCAGCCTTCGGCAGCTCCTACAGGTTGATCACCAACCCAATGTAGGAGCTGCCGAAGGCTGCGATCTTTTTGTGCTTTCTCTACACTTCAAAATTTCGCGAGAGATTTTCCTTGGCCCACCCCGCCCAACGCCGCTGGTATCCCGTCGTCTTCGCCATCGCTGCGCTGGTCCTGTTGCCCCTGAGCGTCCTGCTGCTGTCCTGGCAAACCGTCGACACTCAAATCTGGTCCCACCTGTGGGACACGCAGATGCCGCGCCTGCTGGGCAATACCCTGACGCTGGTGCTCGGTGTCGGTGCGGGTGTCACCCTGCTGGGCGTCAGCCTCGCCTGGCTGACCAGCCTCTGTGAATTCCCCGGCAGGCGCTGGCTCGATTGGGCGCTGATGCTGCCCTTCGCGATACCGGCCTACGTGCTGGCATTCGTGTTTGTCGGCCTGCTGGATTTCGCCGGGCCCGTACAAAGCCTGCTGCGCGAGTGGTTCGGTAGTGGCCTGCGGCTGCCGCGCGTGCGTTCCACGGGCGGGGTGATTGTGGTGTTGGTGCTGGTTTTCTATCCCTATGTATATCTGCTGGCCCGCACGGCCTTCCTCGCCCAGGGCAAAGGCCTGATGGAAGCCGCGCGGGTCCTTGGCCAATCGCCCTGGCAAGCGTTCTGGCGGGTGGCAATGCCCATGGCGCGGCCGGCCATCGGTGCGGGTGTGGCATTGGCATTGATGGAAACCCTGGCGGACTTCGGCGCAGTGTCGGTGTTCAACTTCGATACCTTCACCACCGCCATCTACAAGACCTGGTACGGTTTCTTCAGCCTGTCTTCCGCCGCGCAACTGGCCAGCCTGTTGCTGCTGGTGGTAATGCTCGTGCTCTACGGCGAGCGGCGTGCCCGTGGGGCCAACCGGGCGAGCAACGAGCGACCACGGGTCAAGGCGCTGTATCACCTGCGAGGTGTCAAGGCACTGGCAGCCACGACGTGGTGCTGCCTGGTGTTCGCCTGTGCTTTCGTTATCCCGATGCTGCAATTGGTGGTGTGGTTCTGGTTACGCGGGCGCTTCGATCTCGACGAGCGCTACACCGGCTTGATCATCCATACCTTGTACCTGGGGGCGATAGCGGCGTTGATCACCGTCAGCGTCGCCTTGTTACTGGCGTTTGCCCGACGATTGGCGCCCACCCGGGTCATTCGTTCCGGGATCAGTCTGGCCAACCTGGGCTACGCCTTGCCCGGTTCGGTGCTGGCGGTGTCGATCATGCTGGCGTTCAGTTACCTGGATCGCGAACTGGTGATCCCGCTCTCGAGCTGGCTTGGTGGCGCGGGCAAGCCGCTGCTGCTGGGCAGTCTGTCAGCGTTGTTGCTGGCCTATCTGGTGCGCTTCATTGCGGTGGCCTACGGGCCACTGGAAAGCAGCCTGGCGCGTATACGGCCATCTTTGCCCGAAGCGGCACGTAGCCTGGGCGTCAGTGGGCCACGACTGTTTTTCAAAGTGTATCTACCGTTGTTGTTACCCGGCACGTTGAGCGCAGGGCTGCTGGTGTTCGTCGACGTGCTCAAGGAAATGCCCGCGACCCTGCTGATGCGCCCGTTTGGCTGGGACACGCTGGCGGTGCGGATCTTTGAAATGACCAGCGAAGGCGAATGGGCGCGGGCATCTTTGCCGGCGTTGACCCTGGTGCTGGTCGGGCTGTTACCGGTCATCGGATTGATCCGGCGCTCGGCACATCGAAACAGCTAGGTGTCAGTCCTACACCTTGCGGCTACAATGCGCGGCATTCGGTGCGGTCCGTCTGACAGACCAGGTAGCTGAAATCGGCTAAAGGCCTTTTGTTTCAAGGCATTCAGTCCGTGCAGCGCTTGTCCGCACCTTCGCCACGCCCGGAAGGAGAAACCCATGGGACAGCGTACGCCTCTGTATGACCTTCATCTCGCACTTGGCGCGAAGATGGTCGATTTTGGCGGTTGGGACATGCCTCTGCATTATGGATCGCAGGTCGAGGAACACCATCAGGTGCGCCGCGATTGCGGTGTCTTCGATGTATCCCACATGACCGTGATCGACGTCGGCGGCTCCCAGGCAAAAGCCTGGCTCCGGCATTTGCTGGCCAATGATGTCGAACGCCTGCACAGCCCCGGCCGTGCGTTGTACAGCACCATGCTCAACGAACAAGGCGGGATCGTCGACGATATGATCGTCTACCGTCTCGATGCGGGTTATCGCTTGGTGGTCAACGCCTCCACCCGCGATCAGGACATAGCCTGGATGCAAGCGCATCTCGACGGTTTCGACGTGCAACTTCGCGAGCGTTCCGAGTTGGCGATGCTGGCCATCCAGGGCCCCCACGCCCGGCAAAAAATTGCCGAGCTGGTCAACCAGTCCCGCGGCAACCTGATCCAGCTCCTCAAGCCCTTCGAAGGCCTGCCTGATGGTGACTGGTTCATCGCGCGCACCGGTTATACCGGCGAAGACGGCCTGGAAATCATTCTGCCGGCCGATCAGGCGCCAGGCTTTTTCAACGATCTGGTCGGTGCCGGGATTTCTCCCATCGGCCTTGGCGCGCGGGATACCTTGCGGGTCGAAGCCGGCATGAACCTTTACGGTCAGGACATCCAGCAAGATGTTTCACCATTGGCCTCCAATATGGCCTGGACCATCGCCTGGGAACCTGCCACCCGACAGTTCATCGGGCGCAAGGCGCTGGAAGCCGAAAAGGCCGCCGGTGTGCAGCACAAACTGGTCGGTCTGGTCCTTGAGGAACGCGGTGTTTTGCGTGCTCATCAGGTGGTCCGCATCGCCGATGTTGGCGAAGGGGAGATCACCAGTGGTAGTTTCTCTCCTACGCTAAGCAAGTCGATTGCACTGGCGCGCGTGCCGATGGCAACAGCCGACCGCGCTGAAGTGGAAATCCGTGGCAAGTGGTACCCGGTCCGAGTGGTCAAACCGACCTTCGTACGCCACGGCAAAACCTTGATCTAACCTTTTCTGGCGGGCATGCTCGCCGACCATTTCCTGAGGATACAGAACATGAGCGATATCCCTGCCGACCTGCGTTTTGCCGAAAGTCACGAATGGGCACGTCTGGAAGCCGATGGCACCGTCACCGTGGGCATCAGCGATCACGCGCAGGAAGCGCTGGGTGATGTGGTGTTTGTTGAGCTGACTGAAGTCGGCAACGTGTTTGCTGCCGGTGATCAGTCGGGTGTCGTTGAATCGGTTAAAGCCGCTTCCGACATTTATGCGCCGATCAGCGGTGAAGTGATCGCTGTCAATGAAGCGCTGAGCGGTGAGCCTGAGCTGCTCAACTCCGATCCGTACGGCGCGTGGATCTTCAAGCTCAAGCCAAGCAACACCGCCGAGCTGGAAAAACTGCTGGATGCCGCCGGCTACAAGGCCGCCATCGGCGAATAAGCCTGTCGCAACATCCCAAAGCCCCGATCCGTCGGGGCTTTTTCATTTGCGGGCTCAGGCGTCGCGTAAAACCGCTTTCACGGCCGCTACCGAACGTTCGACATCCGCTTTGCTCATCGCCGTGAACATTGGCAACGAGACAATCAGCCGACCGACCCGCTCAGCGACCGGGAACATGCCTTCCTTGAAACCGCGTTCGCGGTAAAGGCTCAACAGGTGAATTGGCGGGTAGTGATAGCCGATCCCGACACCCAATGCCTGCATCTGCTCCATGAAAGTCGCCCGCGTCGGTTTGCCGTCCGTACGTTCCGGTAATACCAGCTGGAACAAATGCCAGTTGCTGTGGGTGAAATCCGCCGGAGGCAATTGCGCCCCGTACTGCGCTTCGAAATCCGCGCCAAAACAGGCGAAATAGTGCCGGGCCAGGTCACGGCGATGAGCGGTGATGGCTTCGAGATGAGCAAACTGACCCAGGCCAATGGCCGCGGCGACGTCGGTCATGTTGAATTTGCCACCCAGCACGTCGACATCCAGGCCATCGAAGCCGTTGCGGGTAACGCCCTGCAGCCGGTACTTCTCTGCCAGTCGTACTTCTTCGGCCGTATTCAGCACCAGGCAACCGCCCTCGGAGGAGGTGACGTTCTTGTTCGCCTGGAAACTGAAGGACACGAAATCACCCGTCGAGCCAATGCGCTGGCCGTTCCAGCTGGAACCCAGCGCCTGGGCTGCATCTTCGACGATCCGCAGGCCGTGCTTTTTCGCCAGGGCGTACAACCGCGTCATGTCCACCGGCAACCCGGCGAGGTACACCGGGATGATGGCTTTGGTGCGCGGAGTGATTGCTGCTTCCAGTTGATCCAGATCGATGTTGCGGGTCACCGGGTCGATGTCGGCAAACACCGGGGTGGCGCCGACTTCCAGGATGACGTTGGCGGTGGCCACCCAGGAAATCGGCGTGGTGATCACTTCATCGCCCGGCCCGACCCCGGCAATGCGCAAGGCGATTTCCATGGTGCAGGTGCCGGAATTGAAGGTGCGTACCGGGCGCCCGCCAAAAAACTCCGAAAGCTGCGCTTCGAATGCCTGGACCTTGGGGCCGCTGGTAATCCAGCCCGAGCGCAATACGTCGCCGACAGCGGCAATCGTGGCTTCATCGATGGTGGGTTTGGAAAACGGCAGGAAAGGCAGTTGGCTCATGGATACAGTCACCCGATCAGCGGACATTAAGTTGGCGCCGGACATGATGATCCGGATTGGTCGAGCGCGCCACGTCATCCACGCGGATATCGACTGCTATGCTGGTTTGACTGTGTTGCATCGACGTTGAGCGCCAGTCAAGAGAGAGCCCGTCATGTCCAAGATGCCGTCCCTGAGCCAGTTACGCGACCCCAATACCTTTCTGCGCCGCCACCTCGGACCCGATGCCGCCGAGCAACAGGCAATGCTCGACAGCCTCGGTCTGGGCAGCCGGGTTGAATTGATCGAGCAAACGGTGCCGCCGGGCATCCGCCTCAACCGGGCGCTGGACCTGCCCCCGGCACTCGATGAGGAGGCCGCACTGGCCAAGCTGCGAGGTTATGCCGAGCAGAATCAGGTCTGGACCAGCCTGATCGGCATGGGCTACCACGGCACCCTCACACCGGCGGTCATTGTGCGTAATGTGCTGGAAAACCCCGGCTGGTACACCGCGTACACCCCCTATCAACCGGAGATCGCCCAGGGGCGACTTGAAGCGCTGCTGAACTTCCAGCAACTGACCATCGATCTGACCGGTCTGGAACTGGCCAACGCCTCGCTGCTCGATGAGGCCACTGCCGCGGCGGAAGCCATGGCCCTGGCCAAGCGGGTCGCCAAGTCCAAAAGCAACTTGTTCTTTGTCGACGAAAACTGCCACCCGCAAACCATTTCCGTGGTGCAGACCCGCGCTGAAGGTTTCGGCTTCGAGCTGATCGTCGACGCTGTGGATAACTTGAAGCAACACCAGGTGTTCGGCGCACTGCTGCAATACCCTGACACCCACGGCGAGATCCACGACCTGCGGCCGCTGATTGCTCACCTGCACGCGCAACAGGCCCTGGCCTGTGTCGCCACGGATTTGCTGAGCCTGTTGTTGCTGACCCCGCCGGGTGAGCTGGGCGCCGATGTGGTGTTCGGCTCTTCCCAGCGATTTGGCGTGCCCATGGGCTACGGCGGGCCCCATGCGGCATTTTTTGCCAGCCGCGATGAATACAAGCGAGCGATTCCCGGGCGGATCATCGGTGTTTCAAAAGATGCGCGGGGCAACACCGCCCTGCGCATGGCCCTGCAAACCCGCGAGCAACACATCCGCCGGGAGAAGRCCAACTCCAATATCTGCACGGCCCAGGTGCTGTTGGCCAATATCGCCAGTTTCTATGCGGTCTACCACGGCCCGGAAGGGCTCAAGCGGATCGCCCAGCGGGTTCATCGGCTGACCTGCATCCTTGCCGCCGGGCTTGAGCGCAACGGTATCAACCGGGTCAACCGGCACTTCTTCGACACCCTGACACTGGAGGTCGGCGGAGCCCAGACCGCGATCATCGAAAGTGCCCGGGCCGCACAAATCAATCTGCGCATTCTCGGGCGCGGTCAACTGGGCTTGAGCCTCGACGAGGCCTGCGACGAAGCCACCGTGGCGAAGCTGTTCGACGTGTTTCTGGGGGCCGATCACGGGCTCAGCATCGAGGACCTGGATGCCGAAGCCTTGCCTGGCGGAATTCCCGAAGGGCTGGCGCGAACCTCGCCTTATCTGCGCCATCCCGTGTTCAGCGCCCATCACAGCGAAACCGAGATGCTGCGCTACCTCAAACAACTGGAAAACAAGGACCTGGCGCTCAATCAATCGATGATCCCACTGGGGTCCTGCACCATGAAGCTCAACGCCACCAGCGAGATGATCCCGATTACCTGGCCGCAGTTCGCCAACCTGCATCCGTTCGTGCCCAAGGAACAGGCTGCCGGTTATGGGCTGATGATCGAAGAGCTGGAGCGCTGGTTGTGTGCGATCACCGGTTTCGACGCGATCTGCATGCAGCCCAACTCCGGCGCTCAGGGCGAATACGCCGGGCTGCTGGCAATCCGCAAATACCATGAGAGCTGTCAACAGGGTGGCCGCGACATTTGCCTGATTCCTTCGTCGGCTCACGGCACCAATCCCGCGTCGGCGCAAATGGCCGGGATGCGCGTGGTGATCGTCGAGTGCGACGAGGCGGGCAACGTCGACCTCGATGACCTCAAGGAAAAAGCCGCGCAGGCGGCAGATAAACTTGCCTGCCTGATGGCGACTTACCCTTCGACCCATGGCGTGTATGAGGAAGGCATCAGCGAAATCTGTGAAGTGATCCACCAGCACGGCGGTCAGGTGTACATGGATGGCGCCAACCTCAACGCTCAGGTCGGGCTGGCGCGGCCCGCTGATATTGGCGCCGATGTCTCGCACATGAACCTGCACAAGACCTTCTGCATTCCCCATGGTGGCGGTGGGCCGGGCATGGGACCGATCGGGGTGCGAGCGCATCTGGCGCCGTTCGTGGCCAACCATCCGGTGGTGCCGATCGATGGGCCGCACCCGCAAAATGGCGCCGTCAGCGCAGCGCCCTGGGGCAGCGCAAGCATTCTGCCGATCAGCTGGATGTACATCGCCATGATGGGGCCGCAATTGGCGGACGCCAGCGAAGTGGCGATCCTGGCCGCGAATTACCTGGCGCGGCATTTGTCCGGTGCCTTCCCGGTGCTGTACACCGGGCGCAACGAACGGGTGGCGCACGAATGCATCCTCGACCTGCGGCCGCTCAAGGTGTTGACCGGCATCACCGAAGAGGACGTCGCCAAGCGCCTGATGGACTACGGCTTCCATGCCCCGACCATGTCGTTTCCGGTGCCGGGGACGCTAATGGTCGAGCCGACCGAAAGCGAGTCAAAGGCAGAGCTGGACCGGTTCATCGGGGCGATGCTGAGCATCCGTGCGGAAATCAACGAGGTTCAGAACGGTAACTGGCCGGCTGAAGAAAACCCGTTGAAAGGTGCGCCGCATACGTTGGCCGATATCACTGGTGTGTGGGAGCGGCCGTACAGCATTGTGCAAGCGGTCACGCCGGACGCGCACACCAAGGCTCACAAGTATTGGCCGGTAGTGAATCGGGTGGACAATGTGTATGGGGACCGGAACCTGTTTTGCGCGTGTGTGCCGGTGGATGATTACCGCTGACATTTCAGGCTGCACATACCCCCTGTGGGAGCGAGCTTGCTCGCGAATGCGGTGTGACAGTCAATGAAGTTTTTACTGATCCACCGCTATCGCGAGCAAGCTCGCTCCCACAGGGGGGCTCGGGGAACATGGGGCTTGTGTTCGCAAGGCAAAAAAATGCCGCTCAATTGAGCGGCATTTTTCATTCGCAACGCTTACTTCGAAGCCACGGCATTCTTCGCCAGGATCGCGTTCGCCAGTTCCATGTCCGTGGCTTGCAGGCCCGGGTTATCGGCGCGGACCTTCTGCATGGCCGCTTCCAGGTACGGGCCGCGGATGCCGCCGTCACTGGCGACGAAGCTGCTGGCGTCGTCCTGGGCCGCGACGACCAGCTTGTTATCCTTGGACGTCAGATAGCTCGAACCGGTGGTTGCACCGGACGTAAGAACGTTACGCCAAAAAGTATCGGCCATCGCCGAACCGACAGGCAGGGACAACAGCGCGACGGTAGCGACAGCAAGTTTGAAACGCATGACAGGGTGACTCCACTGGGTTGACTACGCCGTTGGATTGCCAACCCCCAATCGAGTTCCGTGGTCGCCTATTCCGCCGCTTCGACCAGCAGGATCGCGCCTTGCTGGCCGACCACCCGCACGCGGCTGCCAATGGCAGTGTCCGGCCCGCGGGCCATCCACACGCCGTCGGCCACCTTGATTTTGCCGCGGCCATTGATAATCGCTTCATGCACCACGAAGGTTTTGCCAATCAGTTCCTGGCCGCGCAGATTCAGGTGCGGCTGATCGCTCGGGCGCGCCGCCGTGCGCTGACGCCGCCACCAGTAAAACGCGGTAGCGATCGACAGCAGGCCGAACAATAGAAACTGCCATTCCCAGGGCAGGCCCGGCAGGAAGAAGGTCAAGACGCCCACGGTCGCTGCCGCCATGCCGATCCACAACAGGTAGCCGCCGGCGCCGAACACTTCGAGAATCAACAGTACTGTGCCCAGCGCCAACCAGTCCCAGAACGAAAGATGCTGCAAAAATGCCCACATGGCACGCCTCAGGCTTTCTTGTTATCGAAAGTGGCCTTGACGATTTCGCCAATGCCGCCCACCGCACCGATCATCGAACTGGCCTCCAGCGGCATCAGGATCACTTTGCTGTTGTTGGCCGAAGCCAGCTTGCCCAGCGCATCGATGTACTTCTGCGCCACGAAATAGTTGACCGCCTGCACGTTGCCGCTGGCGATGGCTTCGGACACCACTTTGGTCGCCTGGGCTTCTGCCGCGGCTTGTCGCTCGCGGGCTTCGGCCTCAAGGAAGGCGGCCTGGCGACTGCCTTCGGCTTCGAGGATCTGCGCCTGCTTCTTGCCTTCTGCGGTCAGGATCGCTGCGGCACGCAGGCCTTCGGCCTCGAGGATCTGTGCACGTTTGATCCGCTCGGCTTTCATCTGCCCCGACATCGCCGCCATCAGATCGGCGGGCGGGCTGATGTCCTTGATCTCGATCCGGGTGATCTTGATGCCCCACGGCGCGGTCGCTTCATCGACGGTGCGCAGCAGTTTTTCGTTGATCCCGTCACGCTGGCTGAGCATGGCGTCGAGCTCCATCGAGCCGAGTACCGTACGGATGTTGGTTTGCAGCAGGTTGCGGATGGCATGTTCGAGGTTGTTCACTTCGTAGGCAGCCTGGGCTGTGTTGACCACCTGGAAAAAACACACGGCGTCGATCTGCACCGTGGCGTTGTCGGCGGTGATGACTTCCTGCGGCGGAATGTCCAGCACGCTTTCCATCACATTCATCTTGCGACCGATACGGTCCATGACCGGGACGATGACGTTCAGCCCTGGCTTGAGCGTGTTGGTGTAGCGCCCGAAACGTTCGACGGTCCATTCAAAGCCCTGGGGCACCACCTTGAAACCCATGAACAGAATGGCGACCACCAGGCCGACAAAAAGCAAAAGCACACTACCGATCTGCATAACGATTCCTTGTTGATGTGTGGATCTGTGGAGTTGCAATCGTTGGAGTGTAGCGGTGCCGATGCCGGGTAAGAAAAATCGGGCTCAGTTCTGCTCGCTCTGGGGTGTCACGCGCAGTACCTCCTCGATGGTCGTCAGCCCGGCGCCGACCTTTTGCGCTCCTGACAGCCGCAGGCTGCGCATGCCTTCCTTGAATGCCTGACGCCGAACGGCCAGCAGATCGGTATCGGGACTGATCAGCGCTTTGAGGCTGTCGCTGAGCTGCATGATTTCGTAGACCCCGGCGCGACCGTGATAACCGGTGTCGCGGCATTCCACGCAACCGATGGCACGCTGGGCATTGGCCGGCAACGGTGCTTGCCAGGGCCGGGTCAGGGTTTGCCAGTCGTCTTCGCCCAGCGTCAGCGGCGCCTTGCAGTGCGGGCACAGGGTCCGCACCAGGCGCTGGGCCATGACGCCGAGCACCGTGGCCTTGATCAGGTAGTGCGGCACGCCGAGTTCCAGCAGACGGCTGATGGCGCTGGGCGCATCGTTGGTGTGCAGGGTCGACAGCACCAGGTGCCCGGTGAGTGCAGCCTGTATCGCCATCTCCGCGGTTTCGAGGTCGCGGATCTCGCCGATCATGATGATGTCCGGGTCTTGCCGCATCAGCGCACGCACGCCGGCGGCGAAGGTCAGGTCGATGTTGTGCTGGACCTGCATCTGGTTGAACGCCGGCTCGACCATTTCGATCGGGTCTTCGATGGTGCAGAGGTTGACCTCCGGTGTCGCCAGTTTTTTCAGGGTGGTGTAGAGGGTAGTGGTCTTGCCCGAACCCGTCGGCCCGGTGACGAGGATGATGCCGTGGGGCTGGCGGGTCATGTCCTGCCAGCGGCGCAGGTCGTCGACGGAGAAACCAAGCTGGTCGAAGTCCTTTAGCAGGACTTCCGGGTCGAAGATCCGCATGACCATTTTTTCGCCGAAGGCCGTGGGCAGTGTCGACAAACGCAATTCGACTTCGCCGCCGTCCGGGGTCTTGGTTTTCACCCGGCCGTCCTGGGGTTTGCGTTTCTCCGCGACGTTCATGCGACCCAGGGTTTTCAGGCGACTGACGATGGCCATGGTGACCTGAGGGGGGAATTGGTAGACGTTGTGCAGCACGCCGTCGATGCGAAAGCGCACCGTGCCTTGCTCGCGCCGGGGCTCGATGTGGATGTCGCTGGCGCGCTGCTGGAACGCGTACTGGAACAGCCAGTCGACGATATTGACGATGTGTGCGTCGTTGGCGTCCGGCTCCTGGTCGCTGGCGCCGAGGTTGAGCAGCTGTTCGAAATTGCCCAGGTTGCTGACCTGGGGATCGGCGCTGTTCGCCCCGGTGACCGATTTGGCCAGGCGGAAGAATTCGACGCTCAAGCGCTGGATGTCCACCGGGTTGGCCACCACGCGCTTGATCGGCAACTTGAGCACGTGGGTCAAGTCAGCCTCCCAGCCACTGACATAAGGCTGGGCGCTGGCCACGGTGACCGCGTCGCGGTCGATCGCTACCGCGAGAATCTTGTGGCGCTGGGCGAAGGCATAGGACATCAGCGGGGTCACGGCCGCGACGTTGATTTTCAACGGATCGATGCGCAGGTAGGGTTGGCCGGCCTGCCGAGACAGCCACAGGGTCAGGCTTTCGAGGTCCAGCGGTTTGCCGGGACGGCTGAGGTCATCCAGCTGTTGACTGGCGATGAACTCCAGTGGATGCACCTGGCCATGGGTGGCGTTGCGGCGGCGGGCATTGAGTGCGTGTTCGGCCGAATCCTGGCTGATGAAGCCCTGGGCGACCAGTTCGCGCAGCACATCATTGAGATCCAGCCAGCGGTCCTGAAGGGCGATATGTACGGACATGCGGGCTCCTTTTGAACGACAGTCGGCAAAGGATAGCCGTGGCCTGGCTGACCGCTGGGCCACTACCCGACGAAGCCGTTTCGGAGTTTTTCAACCCGCCGCTTGAACCGCTTCGGCCCAGGCAGAATCAGCTTCTTGCAACTCCACCGAGCAGACGCTGATCAGGTTACGAAGTTTTTCCGCAATCACTTGCGCGCGGTGCCAGCTCAAACCGTCGATAACGATCTCGATGGCCAGCCAGTCGTCCTGGCGCTGCACGTTGACCTGTTCCGGCGTGAGCAATTGCAAGGCGAACAGATTGAGGGCGCGACACAGCAGGTCCGGTTCTGCCTCGGCCTGCATTTGATAGCGAACCCGGCAGTGGGCGTTGCCGACGTTCCAGACATCGGCGCGGGCAGGTGGGGTGTTCACGGCTTCGAGATACGGCATGGTCTGGCTCCAAAATCATTGGAGAAATGTTTACATCCTGTGCCGGGTATTTCTTCTCTATGATTGGATTGATTGCAGAAATGAAGAATCAATCAATTCACTTTTTACTAGGTTAAAGGTTTTTTTATGCAAAGCGAACTGGACAGCTACGACCGCAAGATCCTCGCCTTGCTGCAAGAGGATGCCTCGCTTTCCAGCGCACAGATCGCCGAGCAGGTGGGTCTCTCGCAATCGCCGTGCTGGCGGCGGATTCAGCGGATGAAAGAGGAGGGCATCATTCGCGGCCAGGTGACCTTGCTCGACCGCAAGAAAATCGGCCTGAACACACAGATCTTCGCGGAGGTGAAACTCAATGCCCACGGGCGTTCGAACTTCACTGAATTCACCGAGGCGATTCGCGGCTTTCCGGAGGTGCTGGAGTGTTATGTGCTGATGGGGGCGGTGGATTTCTTGCTGCGGATTGTCACGGCGGACATTGAGGCCTACGAGCGCTTTTTCTTCGAGAAGCTGTCGATGGTGCCGGGGATTCAGGAGGTCAATTCGATCGTGGCGTTGTCGGAGATCAAGTCGACGACCAGTTTGCCGGTCTGAAATCTTGTGGTGACTTTACTGGCCTCATCGTCGGAACGCCGCCCGGAGCAAGCTCGCTCCCACAAGGACCGCATAAATCCTGTGGGAGCGAGCTTGCTCGCGATGGCGGTATTACAGACGCAGCAGCATTTTCCAGGCACGGTTCTGATACACCGCAATCGCCTGCTGCTTGCGCGCATCCAGGACTTCGTCGGTGATCGATTCGTTGGCCAGTTGCGCCAGTTTGTTCAGCTCACCGTACAGGCGATCCATTTCCGGGATCTCCAGCACGTTACGCGCATGGTGCAGCCAGACCTGGATGCGTTCGATGCGCGGCAGTTGTTCGGCCAGGTCTTCCGGTTGTTGCTGGTAGCGCTGCAATTGCAGCGAGTTGGCTTCTTCACCCAGCAGGCGCGGCAACCAGCTGCCCAGTTGCGCAGCGCCCTGGCGATTGCCACGGGTGTTACGGTCGGCGGCCCAGGTGCGGGCCAGCAGCCAGCGCGAGGTAGTCAGGGAGAACAGGCCCCAGCGCGGGTCTTCGAGTTCTTCGAGGAACTGCTCGGGCGCGGCTTTGCGCACGTCTTCATCTTCCAGGCCGGCCTGGACCAGCGGGCGCCAGTCTTCCAGCAAGGCATCGAGGGCGATACGCATGTCGTGGGTCGATTGACGCGGAGCGGCCTGGCCCAGGCTGCTGATCAGCGCGCGCATTTCCGCGAGGTTTTCGACCCAGTCCTGCAACAGACGCCAGTGACCATTGAAGCGATACTGTTCGGCCAGACGCTGGCTGCTGCCCAGCAAATGCCAGCTCAGCGCGGCGAACGCGTCGTCCAGCGGCGTTTCGGCGGTAATCTGCGGCGCCGGCAGGCTCAACGAGTAACTGTGGGCGTCGTACAGGCGATAACCGCGCTCGGCCTTGCTGATGTCGCACGGCATCAGGGCCAGTTTCTCGGCCAGCTCGGCAGCCAGTTCCAGCAACGCGGCCGGTTCGCCTTCGCGCAGTTCCAGTTCCAGCTCGCAGATTTCTTCTTTCTGCTTGCCGACCACGACGTGACCCAGGTCCAGCGCGGCTTCGATGACCACTTTGGTCTTGCCGCGACCCCAGGCGATTTCCGCCCGTTCGCGGACGAAGTCGGTGGTGAAGATCGGCTTCAGGGTTTTCTTGTCAAGCGTGGCCAGTTCCTCGGGCCAGCATTCGCCGTCGAGTTTCTTCAGGTCGAGCTTGGCCTTGGGCAGGTTCCAGTCGTACTCGTTACGCACCGACAGACCGGCGACGCTCTGGCCGCGGGTCTTGAGGGTCTGAATCACGTCGTCACCATCCTTGCGCAGGCGCAGGGCGACTTTGGCCTGGGCCAGGTCGCGCTCTGGGGTGTCGAAGTACTGGTTCATCAACTCACGGCGTTCCCAGCCACTTTTGTTGCGTTTTTTCAGTAACGGGTGCTCGCGCAGGGCGGCGAGGGTTTCGCGGCTGACGCGGAGTTTGATTTCGGTTTCTTTCTGCATGGCCGGAAAATCCAGGATCGGGAGCGCAGCCGGGGGAATGTGTGGCTGCCAAGGTCGTGCAGTGTACAGGACTCAAGGTTAGTACGCGCCGAGACGGTTTATTCCTGTCATCGGTTGGTTCTATGATGGACTTCAATTCGGGTGCCGGGAGTCAGCGATGCCATTGCCGTCGATGAAAGAACAATTCGCAGCGTTGATCGCTACACCGTCGGTCAGTTGCACCCAGCCCGGTCTCGATCAAAGCAACGGCCCGGTCATCGATCTGCTGGCGACGTGGCTCGGTGAGCTGGGTTTTACCTGCGAGATCCAGCAGGTCAGCCCCGGCAAGTTCAACTTGCTGGCCAGTTTCGGTTCCGGTCCCGGCGGCCTGGTGCTGGCCGGGCACAGCGACACCGTGCCGTTCGACGGTGCGCTATGGCAAACCGACCCGTTGAAGCTGATTGAAGTCGATGGTCGCTGGGTCGGCCTGGGCAGTTGCGACATGAAGGGTTTTTTCGCCCTGGCGATCGAGGCGGTCAAACCGCTGCTCGACCAACCGTTCAAACAGCCGTTGCTGATTCTCGCCACCTGCGATGAAGAAAGCTCGATGTCCGGGGCCCGCGCACTGGCCGAAGCAGGGCGACCGCTGGGGCGGGCGGCGGTGATTGGTGAGCCGACCGGGCTCAAGCCGATTCGCATGCACAAAGGCATCATGATGGAGCGCATCGACATCCTCGGACAGAGCGGTCATTCCTCTGACCCGCGCCTGGGCCATAGCGCCCTGGAAGCCATGCACGATGCCATCGGTGAATTGCGTGGCCTGCGCTTGTTATGGCAGCGCGAATTCCGCAATCCTCAATTCGGCGTGCCGACACCAACGATGAATTTCGGCTGTATCCATGGCGGCGACAACCCCAACCGAATTTGCGGCCAGTGTTCGCTGGAATTCGATTTGCGGCCGTTGCCCGGCATGGACCCCAAGGTCCTGCGCGCCGAGATCCTGCAAAAGCTCAAGCCGGTTGCCGAGCGGCATCAGGTCAAGATCGATTACGCGCCGTTGTTCCCCGAAGTGCCGCCGTTCGAGCAGGCCGAGGACGCCGAACTGGTGCGCCTTGCCGAAAAGCTCACCGGTCACAGCGCCGAAGCAGTGGCGTTCGGCACTGAAGCACCTTATCTTCAGCGCCTTGGCTGTGAAACGCTGGTGCTTGGCCCGGGTGATATCGCCTGCGCCCATCAGCCGGGGGAATACCTCGAAATGTCACGTTTGCAGCCTACGGTGCATCTATTAAGGCAACTGATTGAACATTACTGCCTGACAGTCCGCTGACCTGTAGGAGCGAGCTTGCTCGCGAAGGGCGTCAACGATTGCGCGATCTTTCTGAATGGACGCGTCGTCCTTGCGTTCATCGTGAGCAAGCTCGCTCCTACACAGGGTCTGTGATTTGCCTGACAAGCCGTATAAATTGCCGGTACCCAAACCCGTATTCATGAGGAGAGCGCGCGTGTCGCCAAGCCTGTTCCGACGATAACCATCAGCCCGCTGTGCATTTTCAGTTTCGCCCTTTTTTCGGCTGCTATTTATTACAGGCCCAGGTTCATGCCCGAATACGTCAATTGGCTTCGTCACGCTTCGCCTTACATCAACGCCCACCGCGATTGCACCTTTGTCGTCATGCTGCCCGGCGACGGCGTTGAACACCCGAACTTCGGCAATATCGTCCACGACCTGGTGCTGTTGCACAGCCTGGGTGTGCGTCTGGTGCTGGTTCACGGTTCCCGGCCGCAAATCGAAGCGCGCCTCGCTGCCCGGGGCTTGACCCCGCATTACCACCACGGCATGCGCATCACCGATGCCGCGACCCTGGAGTGCGTGATCGACGCGGTCGGCCAGTTGCGCATTGCCATTGAGGCTCGCCTGTCGATGGACATGGCTTCGTCACCGATGCAGGGCTCACGCCTGCGGGTGGCCAGCGGCAACCTGGTGACGGCACGGCCGATCGGCGTGCTTGAAGGCGTCGACTATCACCACACTGGCGAAGTGCGCCGGGTCGACCGCAAGGGCATCAACCGTCTGCTGGACGAGCGCTCCATCGTGCTGCTGTCGCCGCTGGGCTATTCGCCGACCGGGGAGATTTTCAACCTCGCTTGCGAAGACGTCGCCACGCGCGCGGCTATCGATCTGGGCGCGGACAAGCTGCTGCTGTTCGGCGCTGACCTGGGCCTGATCGACGAACACGGGCGCCTGGTGCGCGAATTGCGTCCGCAGCAAGTGCCAGCGCATCTGCAACGGCTGGGCAGCAACTATCAGGCAGAATTGCTCGATGCCGCGGCCGAAGCTTGCCGTGGCGGCGTGGCTCGTAGCCATATCGTCAGTTACGCCGAAGACGGTGCACTTTTGACCGAGCTGTTCACCCGCGACGGTGGCGGCACCCTGGTCGCCCAGGAACAGTTCGAAGTGGTGCGCGAAGCGGCCATTGAAGACGTCGGTGGTTTGCTGGACTTGATCAGTCCGCTGGAAGAGCAGGGCATCCTGGTGCGCCGTTCCCGTGAGGTGCTGGAGCGCGAAATCGAGCAGTTCAGTGTGGTTGAACGCGAAGGCATGATCATCGCCTGTGCGGCGCTGTACCAAATCGCCGATTCGGACGCGGGCGAGCTGGCGTGCCTGGCGGTGAATCCGGAATACCGCCATGGCGGTCGCGGCGATGAGTTGCTGGAACGCATTGAAAACCGCGCGCGGGCTCAGGGGTTGAAAACCTTGTTCGTCCTCACCACCCGCACCGCGCACTGGTTCCGCGAACGTGGCTTCGAACCCAGCAGCGTCGACCGACTACCGTCGGCGCGGGCGTCGCTATACAACTATCAGCGTAATTCGAAGATCTTCGAAAAAGCCCTGTAACCCAGCAGCTTTTTGTGCCAGTTGGCGAATGAATCCAGAGTGACTCTGGCGAACTCTGCCATGACCTCCGGATGATTTTCGGCGTAATCCTTGCGCGCCACCCAGACCTCAGCGGTTGGCGCCCCCCCATCGGCCTGGGGACTTTGCTCGGGTCGATGCCGGTTTGGTAGCCGACGGTAAGGTTCGCCGCATGAGCGGCGAAAGAAAATGCGGACAAATACACAAACTGTAACAATTGATCCGGATAGTGCGCGTTTGGACGTCATGGGGTCGCCTTTCGGTAAAGGATTTGTTTCCGAATTACGTCAGAAACTAATCGATCTAAAAAAGCGAAAATAAATACCGTTTATGAATTAGCTTATGAGCCAAACCGTCTATTCTGGGATGGTTAGGGCATGGGGAGCTAAATTCCTAAACGGTATTGGAAAAGAATCGGGTAATTCTTTTCAGGTTCATGACGAATTCATGACCCTGCAGGGACCAAAAAACCGGGGGATTAGACTATGGTCGTAGACACACATGGTTACGATTGACTTGTGAGTCACGCTCTGGCGCTAATCGCACATCTTAGGATTTCGGGCGTCGACTCGAGACCAGGAACACAAGAATTAGAATCGAGAGGAGCTACACAATGAACAAGTCCACCTTGGCTTTGGCCGTGGCCGTTGGGGTTTTGGCGCAGCAGGCAGGCGCCGCCGGTTTCCTGGAAGACAGCAAGGCATCCATCAGTTCCCGCACCATGTATTACGACGCCGATATGCGCGAAGGTGCGAGCATTCCTGCCAACCGTCAGCGAGAAACCGCTGAGGGTCTGAAGTTCGATTACCTGTCCGGTTTCACCCAGGGTACTGTCGGCTTCGGTATCGATGCCCAGGCACTCGTAGGCATCCACCTGGATGGCGGCAAGGGTCACCACCCGGCCAACAACTCCTTCTTCCCAAGCGATGGCAATGAGGCGGCCGACGAGTGGAGCCGTCTGGATGGCAACGTCAAGGCGCGCTTCTCGAAGACCGAAGCCCACCTGGGTGGCGCTCTGGCACCTAACCTGCCGATCCTGATCGCGAACGACAGCCGTCTGCTGCCACAGACCTTTGAAGGTGGCACCATCACCTCCAAAGAAATCGACAATGTGACCTTTAACTTTGGTCAACTGGAGCACGCGTCGGGTCGCGCCTCCTCGAACTCCACTGGCCTGTCTGTGGCTGGTGCTAGTCAGGACAGCAACAAATTCCTCTACGGCGGTGCTGACTGGAAGGTCACCAAAGACCTCTTGCTGCAGTACTACTATGCGAATCTGGAAGACTTCTACAAGCAGAACTTCCTCGGTCTGGTGCATGTCTACCCGATCGCGGCCAATCAGTCGTTCAAGACCGATATCCGTTATTTCGATAGCAGCTCCGACGGCAAGAACGGGGATCCGGGCTTCCAGTTCAACAACAACGGTGGCTTCGCTAAAGAAAAGGGCGTGGTTGATAACAAAACCTGGAGTGCCATGTTCACCTACACCCTGGGTGGCAACGCGTTCCTGATCGGGCATCAGCGTGTCAGCGATGACGGCGGCTTCGTATTCTTGAACCAGGGCAACGTTGTCGATGGCAATGGCAACCTGGAAGGTGCTGGCGGCGCCAGCTTCTACTCGTTTACTGATGCCACTGTTGGCAGCTTTATTCGTGCCGGTGAAAACACCACGTTCGGTCAATATTCCTATGACTTCGCCTCCCTGGGCGTACCAGGCTTGAAAGCTTCGATTTCTTACCTGAATGGTCAAGACATCAAGCCTGCCAGCGGTGTGGGTAAAGACATGAGTGAGCACGAGACCGACGCGCGTGTGGATTACGTGATTCAAACGGGCATGCTGAAAGGGTTTGGTACGACGCTGCGTCACGGTACCTATCGCGGCAACGCCACCGGTATCTCTGATCAAGACCAGACCCGTCTGATCTTCAACTACACCTACAGCTTCATGTAATAGCCGCAAAGAAAAAGCCCCGTCGGTTGGCGGGGCTTTTTTTCGTGCCGAGTTTTATATTCCATAAACAAAGGTACTATTTCTTTTTTATTCTTTTTGGTTTTTTAATCCGCGCCTTAAAGTGCACCTGTCCGACACTCATCCACGAGCTCGGATTTGGCATTTTCCTCCCTCGACAATTGATCAGTTACAGGAATTGGCCTCGCTGCCGATACCTCGGATCTGTTGTGGGAAGTCATATTCCAAAACGGCATTAAAAAACAGTAAAAAATTCTTTTTGGATTTAAGGCCATGTATCCTGCGGCCCGCCAAACGACCGGCCTAGACGGTTTGCCGCAAATTTATGGATTCAGGATCCCGGGCAATCGATTCGGGACCAGGAACATCAGAATTAGAAACGAGAGGAGCGAAACATGAACAAGTCCACCCTGGCCATGGCTGTGGCCGTTGGGGCATTGGCCCAGCAGGCAAACGCCGCGGGTTTTATCGAAGACAGCAAGGCAACACTGGGGCTGCGTAACTTCTACATCAACACCGACTACCGTGACGGCACCGGCCCGAACAAAAACGAAGAATGGGGCCAAGGCTTCGATCTGCGTTTCATTTCCGGTTACACCCAAGGCACTGTCGGTTTTGGTGTGGATGCGATCGGCCTGTTGGGCGTCAAACTGGATTCCGGTGGTGGCACCAACGGCGCGAGCAACAACTCGTACGGCGGCACCGTGTTCCCGAGCAAGTCCAACGGCGAAGCGGTTGATGACTTCTCCAGCCTGGGTTTGACTGCCAAAGCCAAGATCTCCCAGACCGAACTGAAGCTGGGTACCTTGCAGCCAAAACTGCCGGTGATCGTGACCAACGATGGCCGCCTGCTGCCGCAAACCTGGCAGGGTGGCCAGATCAGCTCCAGCGACATCAAGGACCTGACCCTGATCGGTGGTCAGATCGAAGCCGTCAAAGGCCGTAACTCCAGCAACAATGAGCAGATGTCGATTTCGGGCGCGAACACTCGCGGCACCAAATTCCGCGACAGCAACAAGTTCATCTATGCCGGCGGCGACTACAAGATCACCAAGGACCTGACTGCCCAGTACTACTACGGCAATCTGGAAGAGTTCTACAAACAACACTTCCTGGGTCTGGTGCACAACTGGGCTATCGGCCCTGGCGTGTTGAAGTCGGACTTCCGTTACTTCAACAGTTCCGACGACGGTGCCAACGGTCACGACCCTCTGTTCTTCACCACTGGCAACTACAGCGGTGCGGCCAACGGTAAAGGCAAGGTCGACAACAACCTGTACAGCGGCCTGTTCCTGTACTCCGTTGCCGGTCACACCTTCGGCGCCGGTTACCAGGCCAGCAACGGCAGTAGCGACTTCCCTTGGCTGAACCAGGGTGACGGTTCGTCGAACTACACCATCACCGATTCGCAAATCCAGAAGTTCGGCCGTGCCGGCGAGAAAACCTGGCTAGCACGCTACTCGTTCGACTTCGCCAAGGTCGGCGTACCCGGCCTGACGGCGGGCCTGGTGTACCTGCATGGCGACAACATCGATACCGTTAACGCCAAGGGTGGCGAGGCGGCCAATGGTGCTTCCGAGTGGGAGCGCGATCTGAACGTGGCTTACGTCGTTCAGGAAGGTCCGCTGAAAAACCTGGGACTGGCGTGGAAAAACGCTACCTGGCGCACCGACCTGCCGAACACTCGTTCGCAGGACGAAAACCGCCTGATCCTCAGCTACTCGATCCCGCTGTTGTAATAGCGCTCGCGTAAACGAGACAAAAAAAGCCCCGCCCGGTTTTGCACCGGGCGGGGCTTTTACATGTTCAAGACGGGTTCACCCCCGTAATCCCGCCTTGAAGTTCCCTCTTTGCAGCAACTCAAGGCCTTCTCGAACCTTGTGGCCGATGTTCGGCGGGTTGTGCGTGCACGTCCAGTGAACAGATCTTTAATATTTCTTTATGATCTAAATAAATCGATATTTATTCTTTTTAATAGATAAAAAACACAGGCACAGTTGAACCCATCAAGCACTCACAAGGAGCAGCACCATGGGCCTCAGACTTGGCGATATCGCCCCCGATTTCGAACAGAACTCCAGCGCCGGCATTATCCGTTTCCATCAGTGGCTGGGCGATAGCTGGGGCGTGCTGTTTTCCCATCCGGCGGATTTCACGCCAGTGTGCACCACCGAGTTGGGCTTCACCGCCAGGCTCAAGGATGAATTCGCCCAGCGTGGCGTCAAGGCCATCGCCTTGTCGGTGGATCCGGTAGAGTCGCATCACAAGTGGATCGAGGACATCAACGAGACGCAGAACACCGTGGTCAATTTCCCGATCCTCGACGACGCCGACCGCAAGGTCTCGGACCTCTACGACCTGATCCATCCCAACGCCAATGACACCCTGACCGTGCGCTCGCTGTTCGTGATCGACCCGAACAAAAAGGTCCGCTTGACCATCACCTACCCGGCGAGCACCGGGCGCAATTTCAATGAAATCCTGCGGGTGATCGACTCGCTGCAACTCACCGACAACTACAAAGTGGCCACACCGGCCAACTGGCAGGACGGTGATGAGGTGGTGATTGTGCCGTCGCTCAAGGATGAGGATGAAATCAGGCAGCGCTTTCCCAAGGGCTATCGGGCGGTCAAGCCATACTTGCGCCTGACGCCGCAGCCGAACCGGTGAGCCTTCAGCATTTTCGGCGCAGCTGATGCCGCCATCGCGAGCAAGCTCGCTCCCACAGTTGACCGCGTACCCCTGTGGGAGCGAGCTTGCTCGCGATGGCGGCCGATCAGGCGCAGCAGGATTCAGAGTTTGCACCCACAAAGCAGGGGATTTCAGGCCGTTCCGACGGCCTGTTTTTTTGTGCGCCCAGCATGGGCGCAATCTTGCGGGTGAAAGTCCCGTCGTAAGCTGACCACAGCGAACGAAGTGAAGCGCAACTGCATGAGGGCGACCGAGTGTGGGGAGGAAGCGTGAATCGAAACCGCGAGCCGATGGACAAGAACCGGATATAAGGCGAAGCCGATCAGGGCGAGCGAGCAAAAG